>JAKLPW010000085.1 GCA_022013675.1 Anaerolineae bacterium
CTGCAAAGCAATGACGATCACCGCCAATTCAAGAAATAATGCGGCAATAGCGATATGTTGTATCAGGATCACGGCACCCAGGACCCCTGCTACTACCAGCCCCAAGGGACAGAAGAGATTCCCGGGAGAGTCTCCCCCTCCGTATAGGAACAGAAAGGCAAAGCTCCCGCACGTCAGCAAGAAGAGATACCTGGCCATGGGATGGAACACAAGAGGACGCCCCATAACAAACATGGTCTGATTCTCGGGTAGACTAAGGGCGACGAACCCAACTGCGACCATTGTCGCGGCGGACACTATGGATGGCAGCCACGAGATCTTGCGTATAGGGTAAACAACCACTCCAACAAGAGGAGGAATGAATACAAGCCAGAGAAGACTCATCTCATCGTCTCTCCGATCCACTCACTCCAATGCTCCATCGCTCCGCCGCATTGGAAGCTGCCAACGCGATGAGGATCTCCCCGGCGCCCATCAGACCAACAAGCATCAAGCTGGTATTCAGGAAGTAGTAGGCGATCTCGAATCCATTAAGGAGGGTAAGCAAACCGATTCCGATTCGCAGCGGGTCTTGGCTGGTGGCGGCCAACAACAACCCGGTAGCCAGTAAAAAGTAGCATGCCAGGCTTATCTGCGGAGATAGCAACGTGATAGGATGAGCCTGCCAGAGTCCATAAGCTCCTACTGCACCGAGAGCCACGACGAGGATGCGGAAGGAGGAGCTCATGCCGGTGAGAGATACCTGCATCGCCGGAAAGGCGGCGTCACGCTCCTCGGAAGCAGCCCGGACCCTGGATCTCCGAATTCGTTCACGTAGAGCGTGACCCCATCCAGTCGACTCTTCATTGCCCTCTTCTTTCAGGACGGCCCGTACTTCTCGAAGTCGACGCTCTACATGACTGGCCGAGATATAGAGGATTATGGAAATAGGGACGCCAATCGCCCCTTTTAGGACAGCGATGGGCTGATACACGCGCCCGGCCAGGAGCAAGGACAAGAGCGCATACTGGCCCAAAAAGGCGAACACCGAGACCCGCCGTTCCTCGATGGCCATCATCAGACCGGTGACCAGCACGAGGCTCAGGATTGTCTGTTGGACAGCAAACGAGCCAATCCATTGCACGAACTCATGCACGAGTGACATCAACTCTGCTCTACACCTCTCCAAATAGCCAGAATAGTAGCACCAGAACCCATACTAGTGTCCAGGCAAGATACAAACCCCGTTCCGTGAACTCTGCCCCTATGCGCAAGATACCCCTTGCCTTTCGAATAAGCCACTGCAGAGCGAGGTACACCCAGTCGAGGCTCAGTATTTCCGCGAAGATGGTTGTCACACGGCTGGGTTGCGGGGGGATCAGCAGCCACAAACGATGAGAGAGATAGCCCCCTACTGTTGGGATCAACAGCGTGATCAGGAGCATTGTTGAAGTGGAAGGCTTGACGCTCACGGGGGGGACCATGCCTGTGGCTGCTGGCAGTCCCCCCATGGCGAATCTGTCTAGAGTGTTGGGAAAGAGGCCAAGGGCAACGATGATGATAGCCAAGGCGACGAGCCCCCCCAGAGCGATGCGGGAAGCCCACGAAGGTATGCTATCTTCCTCACAGGATTGCCCCCAGAGAAAGTGAGCTCGTCGCAGCAACGGGGCTACAATCAGAACGTTGGAGATAGTGCTGATGACTACGATGTCACCGCGCCCTTGGGTCAGGGCGATGGCGACCAGTCCCCATCTGGCAACGAATCCCGCTGTGGGAGGAATGCCTGCCAAAGAAGCCAACCCGATGAAAGGCGCAGCCAGGTCCCGCAGTCCCATCCCACCGGGGAGGTACTTGCCCTCGCCCGCAATGGTGGAGAGACAGAAAGCGGTGTTCACCAGCAATAATAGGGCCAGCATCATACCACCATGAGGTGCCAGGTAGAATGTCATGGCGATTCCGGCCGCCTGATTCGCCATGACGTAGTTGAGTCCGCGGTGCCGATCCCTCGCCTGCCAGGCCAGCACCGCGGTGAACAGCATAGCGATGGCTATGATAGTGATGGCAGGCTCCTCCATCGGGAGCCCCTCAGAAGCCAGCATCGCCAGGAGTTGGGCGCCACAAGCCATAGAAACCGTCTGGGCGATGGTTACGGTCGCAATGGGAACTCTCTTTCCGTGTAACGTTGGAAGTGGAAGTGGAAAGACACCAAGACGTACCAGGCCGGCAGCGGTCATGACAAGGCGAGATGTAGCGGTCAGGTCAACGTCGCCCGAGAGCATCTGCACCAACACTGCACCCCACAGACCAAACCCAGCCAGATGGGCCAGCGCCGCCCTCCACGAGACACTCGCCGCCTCGCTTCGGTCGAAAGCGTGCCACGAGTTGAAGCCCAGCAGGGTCAGATCTACCAAGCCCCAACACACTACAAGGGTGAACGTGTTGGCCGACATACAGACCGCGAGACCACTAGCAAGTGCCAGGAGGCTCAAGCCCGCGCTACCTCTCGCGATCTGATAGCCCAGAGTTGCAAGAGATACGAGAATGGCCACGATGGTCATGAGCAGCGCGGAGAAGACGCCCCACGGGTCAGGCGAGAAATGGATGGTAGGACCAGGGCTGAGGGAAGCCCCCTGAAACGATAGGGTCGTTAAGGTGACGTACCAGACACTCGGGGTCCAGAGAAAGATAATGGAGACAAGAGAGAAGGCCGCCGCCCCTGCCACGAACAGATTCCTCAGTCGTGGCGAAACTTTCGAGCCTGCGATCGCTATTAGTGCAATCCCCAGAAAAAGGATGGCGAAGGGCAACAGAGGTAACAGCTCCTGCCCCAGAGTAGTAGGCATATTCGAGAAGACCTCACACCTATTCATACGGGTAGTCATGGCCCTCATCTAGAAGCATGGGGATTGTAGCACGAAAGGGAGCCCATGACAAGACAAGAACAAGACAATACGGGGGGAAAAGAGGGTATTGAGAAAGAGACCGCGGAGGTCTATACCGCGATTGAACTGTATCCATCGAAGACCTCCGAGGTCTGGTCATGTCCCTTTTTTAACAACCCTCAGAAAACGCCCTTGACGAAAAACGAATATTGTAGTACAATTAGAACAAATGTTCTGAATGACTAAGCACACGTGCTCTCTTGCAGTTCACAGAGGAGGCAAACCATGCACCGTCACATGTTGGATATGCAGGCCACTCGAATCGAGGAGGTGCTGGAAAGGCACCGACTGCCGGCTCGAGTCTGGGGCGGTACCGTCATGCCTCGCTTCATCCGCTTCTACCTGGTTCCCCAAATAGGAGTACGCCTATCCCGCATCAAGGCTCTCTCCGAGGAAGTAGCTCTCGCGCTGGGGGCTTCCTCTTGTCGCATCGCCCGTCAAGGCAACTCCCTGCACGTGGAAATTCCCAGAAACGACCCGACCACCATAGACCTGCTGACCCTTTGCCGTCGATTGGGTTCAATCCCACCCCTGTGCGCTGCCCTGGGAGTGGACGAACAGGGAGTCCCAATCATCGTGCGGCTTCCCAGCCCGGATGTGGCGCATATCCTCATATCCGGGACAACCGGGTCGGGGAAGACGGCTCTGGCACGCACTATGATTGCCTCCCTGGCGATGTACAATCATTTGGGGCAGGTGCAGATCATTCTCATCGATCCCAAACGAAGAGGCTTCGCCCCATTTGCACAGCTTCCCCACCTCCTCTGTCCTCTCCTTCAGGAACCCGACGAGGCTCGTGGACGACTCCAATGGCTGTTGCACGAGATGGAGCGACGCGACAGAGAAAGTATCAATGCCCCTCGCATCATCCTCTTCATCGACGAGTTGGCAGACCTGATACTTATAGGAGGAAAGCAGGTAGAGAAAGCCCTGATCCGTCTCTCTCAGCGCGGCCGACAGGCAGGCATCCACCTGGTAGCCTGTACTCAGAAGCCTACGGCGGCCGTGATCGGCTCCCTGGTCAAATCGAATTTCCCGGTGAGGATAGTAGGTAGCGTCACCTGCCCGGAGGACGCCAAGGTTGCCAGCGGCCTGGCCGGCACAGGGGCGGAGCGACTTGGTGGCCGAGGGGATTTCCTCCTGGTGAGCCGAGGGGAGACCACCCGGTTTCAGGCGGCCCATGTCTCCGAGGAGGAAATCAGCACAGTGGTGGGACGTCTGCGGAATGGAAGGCGGGGCAGTCGGCGCTGGGGAGATAACGAGACGGCGCGTGAGCCGGAGTGTGAACCAGAGTCTTCTGAGAATTGGCTCAAGCGAGGGCTTCAATTGGTGAAGAGGTAAAGGGGTATCGTTGCGATATCCCCGCATCGTTTCTGGAGGAAATCCTATGTCTGGACGCTTGATTTTCGTGCTGATCTTGGCAGCTTTCGCTGTCGCACTGGCGGTGGTCATTGGCAACCGCATGAGTGCCGAGGCCATGGCGGTGGTAATCGGGGTGACGTGTGGGGTTGCAGCCAGCATCCCCATGAGCGCTGTCATCTTGTATCTGGCCAATCGGAGGGAGAAGCCACCCGAATCCCGCTCGTATCAGCAGGAGAGCTACCCGCCGGTGGTAGTTATCAGCCCGGGTCAACAGGGACAGCGGTACCCGTCGCTTCCTTACTACACGCCATCCATGGCCGATGCCCCGAGGCCCCGCCAGTTCAATATAGTTGGGGACGAATGACGTATTCCCACCCTTCGACAGACTCAGGGTGATTATGCTGTTGTGCCAGGCCGCTCGGTCAGGGGACCTTCGCTATCAAAGCCTACCCTCAGGACGATAGAATGCGCTGAGCCGAGGAGCGGGTCGGCAGCGCTCGGCGGCGGGACACTTCCACGACCAGCAGATCCAGTGCGAGGATGGGATCCATGCGCCCAGTCTTGATTTGCTGATCTACTTCCAAGAGGCGGCGGTAGATGTCCCTCAGTTGCGGCAGAGAGAAATTCCCGGCCTGGCGGGACAACTTGTCTATGATGAAACGCTGGTGGATGCCCGCGATCTCCTGAATCTGCTCAGTGGAGCGCCCCTCGTCTCGCAGTTGCCGGTATTGCATTATCATGCGGAATTGTCGCGTGATCATCGCCAGGATACGCAAAGGGGGCTCCTGGTAATCCAGCAAGCGATGCAGAAGTTGCAGGGCGCGGCGTGTCCGGCGCTCGCCCAAAGCATCTACCATGTGGAAGATGTTGGCCTCCCATGTCGGGCTAACCAGCAGGAGCACCTCCCGCGTGGTGACGATGCCGTCGTGGCCCACATAGGTAGTCAGCTTTTCCAGCTCCTGGTCCATGACACGGAGCCCTCTGCCCACGTACGTGGCCAGCTCTCTAGCCGCAGCAGCCTCAATCCGAGCCCCCTTCTGCCGCACGCGCTTTACTATCCAATCGGTCAACCTGTCACTGCTCAGAATGGGGTATTCACGAGCATAACCTTTATCCTTGATCTTCCTTGCCAAAGAGAGGAAAGCGTTCTTTGCGCCCAGCGAGCTAGATTCCAAGAAAACCAGAGCCGTGCTTTCGGGCAGAGTCGGAAGATACTCGAGGAGTTCTTTGGAGAAAGCCTTACCGGCGGCCCCCTCGCCTCGTCCTGCCCGGGAAGCAAAGTGGACCAGGAGGTCTTCCACGATGATCAGTCGCCGTTTCGTCATGAAGGGGATAGTCTCACAGGCGTGTCGGAGCTCTGACAGCGAGACCTTTTTCCCATCCAGGCGGGTAGTATTCAGGCTAACCATGGAGGGATCGCCCATCTTGGCCCTGATCTTGTCGAGGGCCTCAGATCGGGAAAACTCATCCTCTCCGTGCAGGATGTAGAACATAGCTCACTCCATACCTCAGCGCAAGCCTACACGTACGCGGTGCACTATGAGCTTCCCGCGTTGCTCGCGAACGATCTCTCTGATATACACGCCCCTCAGGTCAGAGGAAGTAGTGACGTATTGCTGAACAATTGGTCCCAAAGGCTGTGCCAGAAAGATGCCAACTGTAGCTGCCGCTACGAACCTGCCAAGTCTCGTCAGCGGCGACCGCTCTTTCCCTATGAGAGTAAGGCTCGACGCCGCGCCAGCCACCAGCCCTCCAACGACCAGATTCGTGCCGCACCTGGGATGCACAGACAAGCTCCTTTCGCCAGCCTGCAATCTCGCCAAGGCTTCACTAGCCGCGGACGCGACCACCACCGTGTCCAGTATGCCATAGATGGTGAAACCATTCCAGTCGCTCCTGGCGACGATCCTGGGATGAGGATGTCGCCGGGCCAGTATATGAATCGTAGCGTGTTCCAACGCATGGTTCTGACGTATTCGGGTAAGAAGAGATACGCTCGGAGTGCTCATCAAGACCTCCTCTTGGCATCGAGGGCTGCTCTCCAGATGATTGTACCACATCTGCCTTTTCAGGTAAAACGAAGGTGTGAGAGGATACGCTTGACACTCAGCGAGCCTATCATTATAATACGCACCACAGTCGTCCTTCTCCCACAGAGTTGGCATCAGTACAATAAGGAGTTTGGCGTGAAGAAATCACTGCCCTGGTGGCTCGTTTTCATCGCTATTTTCCAGATCATCCCAATCATGATATTCCCTCTGGACACGCTCAGAAACATCACCCTCGGGGTATGGGCCATTCCTGCTGCCCTCTTCGCTCTCCTCGGATGGGGACTCCTCAGCGGACGACTCTGGGCCCGCACCTCCACGACGTTTATCCAAGGGTTCAGCGTCATCGGCCGTCTGCTGTCGTTGCTTCCGGGAGCGGTAACGGTATTGTCCAGGAACGAGGGCACTACAGTTGTTAATGCTCCCCTGATCGTTAGCAGCCTTCTCTCGATCGCTTTATCCACAGCAATCCTGGTATCTGTGGACCGTCCGGAAGTAACTGCGACGCTGAAGTGACTTCGGCGCCGAAGTGCTGGCGCGCCGAAGTGCTGGCGGCGGGTGAAGGTGGCTCGATTCTCTGGGCCTTGAGTAGACCTCATCTCCGTTTTAATTGAACACTCACAAACAAGCGGCACTGCATCATCGATGCAGTGCCGCTCTGCCTTCCTCTTTCTTCTGCCTACAAGAGGGTGCTTATTGCTTCTCGTAGGGCTGCCCATCCGCCGCCGGGGCAGCAGCTCGCCCCACGACTCCGGCCAGCACGACCATGGTCACCAAGTAGGGAGCCATGAGCAGGAACTCCGAGGGGATGGGAACCTTCAGGATCTGAAGTTTGGCCTGCAACGAATCGGCGAAGCCAAAAAGCAGAGAGGAAGTAAAAGCTCCCAAGGGAGTCCACTTTCCAAAGATCATGGCAGCCAGGCCGATGAATCCCTTGCCGGCCGACATCAACTCGTCGAATCTTCCCACAGACCCCAGGATCAGCCAGGCCCCGGATAATCCAGCTACCATGCCACCGAGGATCACATTGACGTAGCGGATCTTGAAGACGTTGATCCCTAGCGTGTCGGCCGCTCTGGGATGTTCCCCTACAGCCCTCGTTCGGAGTCCCCAGCGCGTGTAGAAGAGCATGACGTGCATAATCACCAGCAGCAACAACAACATATACAGGAGCACGTTGTTCTCGAAGAAGATCGGTCCGACGACAGGGATCTTGCTAAGGAGAGGAATTGGAACGCCGGTGAACTTACCGGGATTATTCAGCTCCTGGTAGACGGCCAGGAAGCGAGCGCTGATGAAGCTGGTAGCTCCCGTCGACAGGATGTTGATGGCCGTGCCACTGATAATCTGATCCACTTTGAATCTAATGGCAAAAATGGCCAGCAGCCCACCCAGCAGTCCCCCGGCAATCAGCGCCGAGAACAGCGCGAACCAGAGGTTGTGGGTAAGGCTTCCTACGATGGTCGCCGTACATGCCGCACTGAGCATCATCCCCTCAATGGCGATGTTGACCACTCCTGATCGCTCGCACATGACGCCGCTCAAAGCTGCCAGGGCGATAGGGGTCGCCCGTAGCAGCGTGCTCTCCAACATGCCTACCATGTTGAGAGACCCTCCCCGCGCAGCCCAAGTCAGAAAGGCCAGGACGAAAAAGAGGCTGATGGGACCTAGCATCCAGGTTGCCGGCCGCTGAGATCGGGAGAGCTGCCATATCCCCATGATCAGGGAAAGAGCGGAAAGCAGATAGAGCGTATTTCGTGAAGGTACGACTGCGTCTGGAATACGGATCGCCTGAGTCCTTCGTCCTGGATTCATGCCGAAGGTAGTCTGCAGATCGACCCCCGTCCCTCGGGCGAAGAGCACAAGTATAGCCAGGCCAACCAGTACATATAGGATGCCCAGGATATACCCTCGTCGTGTGGATACGGTTGACTTAGCCTGTTTAGTCATAGCAATTGCCGTCATAATCACATGACCTCTCGGTAATCGGCTGGCTTCTGCGTGCCAGCTTCTGCGTACCAGCCTATGCATACCAGCCTATGCGTACCAGCCTATGCGCCCCAGCCGCGGGTGAACACCGTTTCCCCTTCTTCCCGCTCCACGCGGAAGCGATACAGCCAGCGTATGATCTCCGGCGCAGCCATGAAAATGATTATCAGCGCCTGAAGGATCGATATGATGTCGATAGGGATCTGAGCCACCGATTGCATGCGCGTGGCACCATTGCGCAACGTCCCAAAGAGGAGCGCCGCCAGGACCACCCCCACCGGATGACTCTTCCCTAACAATGCCAGGGCAATGGCATCGAAGCCGTAGCCCGAGTAGAAAGCGTTGGGCATGTAGTGTATCAACCCAAGGATATCATTGGCACCGGCAAGCCCCGCCAATCCACCGCTCAGGGCCATCGCCAGCACGAAGTTCTTGGTGATATTGATGCCGGCGTAGCGGGCCGCATGGGGGTTAGCGCCCACGGTACGAATCTCAAAACCGATGGTCGTTTTGAACAGGAGCCAGTAGACGAAGGCCGCCACTGCCAGGGCCAGGAAAAAACCAGCATGAAAGCGAATCGGGCTGGGGAAGAGTTGGGGTAGATAGGCGCTAGGCTGTATCTCAGGACTCACCGGCCGGTAGCCCTCGCGTTTCATCGGGCCATTCAACAGCCATTCGCTGAGACGGAAGGCAATGTAGTTGGTCATTATCGTGTTAATAACCTCATGGGCCCCGGTCTTGGCCTTCAAATACCCGGGAATAGCGCCCCATAAGCCTCCTCCCAGTATCCCAGCCAGCAGGCAAAGGGGCAGGTGAATAAAGGCGGGTAGCCCCTGTAGGCTGTAGCCAACAAAGACTGACGTCAGGCCGCCGATGAAGAACTGGCCCTCGGCGCCGATGTTGAACAGACCGCATTGGAATCCGAGAGCAACCGCCAAGCCGGTCAGGATGTAGGGCGTAGCAAGCACTAGACTCTCGGTGAAAGGCAAGAAGGCGCTGGGCAGCAAAGATGCATCACCGGAATCGAAGTAGGTAGATAGGGCTGTGTATATCTTCTTTGGGTTGCCAATGGCACCCTCGAAGAGAGCAGTATACGCCAGCTTGACGGCTTCCCAGGCCGCACTCAGAGGAACCTTGGGATCATCGAAGAAGCCCTGCACGATGACCAACCCGATGCGCAGTTCCGGGAACATCTTCCGACCCTCATCCAGGCTCATCTCCGTCTCAGGATCAGCAACCTCCTCGACTACCGTATAGCGTGCCTTGCGGATTACAATGATGTCGCCAGGGATGACCTCATCAGGGTGCTTCTCCTTCGCGTCAGCCAGGCTTATCTCAATTGCGGGATCCTTCACCGTAGTGACTATCTGCTTCTCGATGTGATAGAATAACTGCATCACCTCAAGATCAGACACTGCCACGATGACGCCCCCAATGATCAGGGCAGTAACAATGGCCAGGATTGGCACAAGCAAAGCCTGCACACGCCCTCGTCGTCTGGAGTCCTTCCCCTTGGCATCATCCTTCTTGCTACCCGATTGAGCATTTGCCCCTTGCTCGGTCAAGTATCGCTCCTTTCGTACTTTCACAGCATCTCAATCGAGCCCCAGAGATGCTGCCGGATGCACGCAAAGTAAGTCACCATGATTGCATTCGCGAAGCAAGAGGGCGCAGCAAGCAGCGCCCCTACTCTCTAACCTCTTCCCCGGGACGGACACCCGCCATGAGCAAGCCAAGCTGCGCCTTGGTCACCTGATCGGCAGGCAGAATATCCACAACCTCACCCTCATACATCACGGCGATGCGATCTGACAACTGCATGACCTCATCAAGCTCAGGGGAAACGAGGAGCACAGCACACCCTTCGTCCCGCTTCTCTATGAAACGCTGATGGATGTACTCAATAGAGCCGACATCCAGACCACGGGTCGGCTGCGAGGCGATCAATAGCTTGATGGGACGCGAGAACTCCCGCGCTACGATGACCTTCTGCTGATTGCCGCCGGAGAGGTTGGCAGTGGGCACGAAGATGCTGGGCGTCCGGATATCAAACGCTTCCACCCGTTCCTCGGCGGACTCAACGATGCTATCCTCGTGCATCACGATCCCCGTGGCAAAGGGTCTAAGATAGTAGGTACAGAGAACCAGATTGTCGGCAACCGGATAGCTGAGCACCAGCCCATCTCGCTGGCGGTCTTCAGGCACGTGAGCCACACCGGCCTCAATGATTCGCCGTGGCGATGCGTTCGTGAGATCCCGCCCAAGGATACGCACCTCTCCACTGATGCTCTTCCTAAGGCCCGTGAGGGCCTCGACCACCTCAGTTTGTCCATTTCCCTGCACACCAGCAATCCCCAGAATCTCTCCCGCCCGCACGCTGAAAGAAACATCTCTCACAGCGACATTCCCCCGGTCGTCCATGACGTGCAGGTGTTCTACTTCTAGAACCGGCGATCCCGGCCTGGCGGCATCCTTATCTATGGTCAGCTTCACTTCGTGTCCTACCATCATGGTGGCCAGCTCTTCCTCGCTGGTCTCCTGAGGGAGAGTAGTGCCCACTACTCGTCCATTTCGCAACACAGTGATGCGATCGGCCAGCGTCATTACTTCCTTGAGCTTGTGGGTGATGAAGATGACCGAGTTACCCTGGGCTACCAAGGAGCGAATCACGAGGAAGAGGTCTTCTACTTCTTGCGGAGTCAACACCGCCGTAGGCTCATCCAAGATGAGGATGTCGGCCTTGCGGTAAAGGATCTTGATGATCTCCACGCGCTGTTGTACGCCTACAGGAAGATCCTGGATCAAAGCGTCGGGGTCCACTTCCAGACCATACTGCGCAGAGATGGAACGGACGCGTTTGGCTGCTGCCGCTCGATCGAGGAAAATGCCCTGCTTGATGGCCTCCTCTCCCAGCATCACGTTTTCCGTGACGGTCAACGGGGGCACAAGCATGAAGTGCTGATGAACCATTCCGATTCCCCTTTGAATGGCATCACCAGGGCTACGGATCTCCACATCCTCACCGCGTACAGCAATGCGACCTTCATCGGGAGTATAGAGACCGTACAACACGTTCATCAGCGTGGTCTTCCCAGCGCCGTTTTCTCCGAGGAGAGCGTGGATCTCACCTGGATTCAACGTTAGGCTGATATGGTCGTTGGCCAGCACACCGGGGAACTGCTTGGTAATGTCTCGCAACTCGAGGACAGGAGGCATGTTCTCTCTCCATGGCTTTCAGCCTGTTGATAACCGGGACCGCGCAAAGGTCCCCTCACCGTAAAGCGCGTAGTCAATTTCCATTATACAGCATTGACCAGACGCATGCAAGTAGGATGGCCGGGAAACGTAGTTCTGCTGCAAGCGGGGACAGATCGCTCAGCCCTAGGGAATGTAGCGCAGCCTGGCACGTGCTGCTGAGAATGCTTTCTCGAGGAAACGATGCAGACCTCAGCAGGGCTGTGCAAGAGGTGTTGTCCCACGGGGCTACCTCGGGCGAGGAAGCACTGGTTGCCTGCTACCCGGCTGCCCGCTACGCAGATGCCTGACCATGGCAGCGACCGAACTTTCACCGGTTAGCAGACGACAGCTTTCAGAACACACCAGCGAGTGGTTATGCCGCGCCTCCCAGACTGTAAGCCCTATATTGAAGATTGAAATGCTACTCTTAGTCTGTAGACTTATAGTCATCATACGCCTACAATGGTATGCATGAACGTGACTCTGGTTTTCGCACAGAACGTCAAGCGCATACGCAAAGACCTTGGACTCTCACAGGAAGCCTTGGCTGACAAAGCAGGTCTTCACCGGACGTATGTTGGGGCGGTGGAGAGGGGGGAGCGGAATATTACCCTGGTCAGTGCAAATCGGATCGCGGA
>JAKLPW010000086.1 GCA_022013675.1 Anaerolineae bacterium
GCCTGTGACAACTGCATCGAGATCGCACCGCCCACGGAGGCCGGCCTGCCCGGCGAGAGGGATCAGCTCCTGACCATTCTGCGCGGTGTGTCGGACGCGCCCTGGAGCTGGGGGCGGCGCACTTTGATCCGTATCCTCCGGGGCGACGAGCAAGGTCACGGGAGAGAGCACCCGCTCCATCAGAGAGCCCGAGACCAGGCAAGTTTCGGATCATTGGCCTTCCGCTCGGGTGCGGCTCTCGACCGCATGTTGGACTTTCTGGAGCACGGAGGCTTCCTGGGTACGCGCAGCCTCGACCACGGCGGCGTGGTGCTGGACCTTACCCCGAAAGGGAAGGCGGCGCTGCAGAACCCCGCTCTGTTGGATGGCCTGTTGGCCAAGCCGACGAGATCGCCGAAGAGATCGCTAATTCATAAGCCGTCCGGCAAGAAGGACGCCGAAGGGCTGGAGGTTGATGAGGCGCTCTTGCAAGCGCTGCGTGCGTGGCGGCAAGAGCAGGCCAAAGCGCAGAAGGTACCGCTCTACTATATATTTCAAAGCAGCCTCCTGAACGCCATAGCCGCCCACATGCCCGCTACGTTGGAGGCTCTGTCCGAATTGAAGGGCATTGGTCCCCATAAATTGGAACAGTACGGGGCCGAGGTGATCGAGTTGGTGCGCGAGCATCGGGAGAAGTAGAGGCACACGTCGTCATCCGGGCGGTCTCCGGCATCTTCCGCGCCCAAACCCTGCTCTCGGGACAGCCATTCTCGGTAAAGAGGTTCGTCGGGGCGCTTCTGGGCAAGGCACAGTAGTCTCTCTCCCCCGTTTTTACGGAGGATACGATCTGGTCCCCTCCCCTGTTCAGTTTACGGGGGAGGGTTAGGGAGGGGGCCTCTTAGCTGCCCGCTGTATCAGTAGATGATTCGATAGGCCCTGCACCCAAACCGACGGGGCGAACACACCGGTTCGCCCCGTCGGCCGGCGGTATCGCACGTGCGGGCAGATAACGGATTCCGGTCCCGCGCGTAGGGGCAGACACGGTGTCTGCCCTTCGGCCCTACTCGAATCTGCCTCCAAAGATGCGGAATCACACACGCAGTGTGGCCCAGGTACCTGCGGCACTCTTCTCCGAAGTGTTCCAGCATCATCTGCTTCTCTGTTGCGAACCACAACACCACTTGTATTTCTTGTCGCTGCCACAAGGACACGGGTCGTTTCGGCCTATCTTTGTTGTCTTCTTAACGACACGGCGCGGTCTGGAATCGGGAAAGCAAGCCCACCATTCCATCTCTTCCACTACGTCTCCAATGAACCTATGTCTATTGTTCAGGCGTAACTTGCTAAGCGTCCTCTCCTTGCCGAGCGCGAGGTGTTCCGTCACCCAGTCAATGCTGATGTAGAATTCCTCAACCAGGTCTTCCTTAAAGGCAAGTTTGATGTCCTCGATTACCTCCTCAGGGTACAGGGCGGTGCTGCAAGTAACTAGCCCGTTCCACACGTATGATGGCTCCCTCTTAAGCTTTCCTCGATAGAGCTCCTGGTAGTAGGCCATGATCTCATCACGTGGCTTCTCGCGTAGGGCCACCAGGACTAACATCCCCATCAGCGCCGCGGATCGGACATATTCGTTGGCGTTCTTGTCCTCCGCCAGCTTCTTCATCAAGCTCAGGTCGCCGTGGCACACAGAAGCCAGGATACGGCCCAGATCCTCCGTCACGAGATCCCCTGTTAGGTCCATCGTTATCCTGCCTGGGATTGAGAAGAAGTCAACGATCAACGGATAAGCGCGTTCCTCCCTGAAGTAGGCAAGCAGGTATAAGGCATAGAAGTAGGCAAAGTACCGCTCCTGCTCTACTAGTCTCTGAAGATCGCTTTTTGCCATTCGAAGGATCTCCAGGAGTTCAGGAGTGATCTGCTCCTTCTTGTCCATGGCTTCCTCGATCGCACTACGAGGGAAGGTGCCGTAGTTGAACTCCAATTCCTTCAGGATCTCTTGGATTGTCATGTTTTTCTGTTCCTCCGTTGAGTTCCCCATCGGCTCCAGGCAGAAGACGAGACTTGCGATAGAAGAGCGCTCGTCAGCGAGAGCGCGTCTTCTGGCATCGGTTCGTGGGGCTTCAGCGACTCGTCAGGTTCCCGCCCGGAGCCCCTCTCGTCTGCAAGTTGGTGGGATGGTAGCGGTCGATTTCCCATTTCGCAGGGTTGTTGACTCCGAAGGGCTCTTCCTGGGACATGCGCCTCCACTGGGCGGCACCGCATGTTCCGATGAGAATCCTAGACCCATATCCCACCCTTGGCACTGCGGATGAGAGCCTCGATCACCCGCATATTAGCCACGGCATCTTCTAGAGGCGTGGGCACCTCAGTATCGTGGAGCACCGCTTGGGAGAACAGGTCGCCCTGAATAGTGTAGTGGTTGCAGATCTCCAGGGCGATCTCCTCAATCTCGGCTCCACGTTGGTGCCACATCCTGCACGGTCGGTCAGGAGGGGCATTGAACGGTATCTCGATTTCGATCCGACCCTCGGTACCGTAGATGTTGACGCGCTGATAGGGCGATAACTGCGTCGAGCAAGTGAAGGTCGCAGTGCCATCACCGAAGTCAAGTATGCCTGAGGTGAGACGATCGGTTTTGAAGCGCGGATCGTACTCCATGGTACCACAGACATGTCGCGGCTCGGATCCGAAGATGAAGCGCGACAGAGAGATGCAATAGCATCCAATGTCCATCAGCCCTCCACCACCGACTTCAGCCGTATTGCGGATGTTGCCTGAATCGGCATTGTAGTACGAGAAAAACGACTGAACCGTCCGCAGCTTGCCGATTCTGCCCTCAACCACTAGCTGCTGGGCACGTTGCCACTGGGGATGGTGACGATACATGAATGCTTCCATCACCTTTAGCTGGGGGTGCTTCTTGGCCGCAGCGAGCAGTTCCTCAGCTTGCGCGGCGTTCAGGCCAATGGGCTTTTCGCAGAGCACATGCTTGCCAGCGTTCAGGGTCTTGATCGACCAGGGCACATGCATGTGGTTGGGCAGTGGAATGTAGACCGCGTCGATGTCAGGCGCGGCCAGTAGTTCCTCGTAAGAACCGTAGGCCTGCGGTAGGCCCAATTGTCTCGCTGCCGCCTGCGCCTTCGCTAGTTGGCGCGAGGCAATGGCGACGATGTCGCAATATTCGCCCAGTTGCATGGCGGGGATCACTGTTTTGGTACCAATCTGGGCAGTACTTAGGATGCCCCAACGAACCTTCTTCATTTTTCTGTCCTCCTCCATTGATGCTTGGTTGTGCGGGGCACGCGGTGCGTGCCGTGCCGGCCTGTGTCGGGCGGGTCCATCCCAAGGCACCAAACCCTAGAACTTCTCCATGGCCTCTCTCAATCGCTCACGGGCCTCGTCAGAATACCAGCGTTCCATGAAGAGCTGTGTCTCCTCCTCCTGGCGTGCAAGAACCTGGGCTTCAATCGCCGCAACTCGAACGCGCTTGGTCTGCTCAAATGCCTCTCGAGATGACGCATCGGCCAGCCTAACTTTCTCGATTGACCTCGGCACCACCTGCTCCAATGGCAGTACCTGGTCCACCATTCCCATCCAGAGCGATGCCTCAGCCGCATAGAACTCTCCTCCGTCGATTATCTCTCTCGCCTTTTGGACCCCCACCAGGTCCTGGAGCACGCAGTCGGCCACATAGGGCACAGGAACTCCAAGCTTGATCTCGTTGAGCCCCATCAGCTTCCTGCCATCCGCAATGAATCTGTCGTCGCAACAGAGCGCCAGGATGCACCCTCCCGCGATGGCATGGCCCGTCAGAGCTGCAACCGTGGGCTTGGGCATGGTATACAGGTCGAGGCAGGTTCGATTGATCGCCCGGTAGAAGATCTCAAACTCCTTCCTGGTCAGATCGAACAGTTGCGGAATGTCGAAGCCGATCGAGAAGAACTTGTCGCTAGAGGTGCCCAGGACGAGGCCACATACGTTCGGATCGTGCTCTATCCTCTCGAGAGTATCCCGCAACTGGTTGACGAGCTCCAGGTTCAGCGCGTTCGTGACGCTTCGGCTCAACCTCACGACGGCCACATCGTCTCGATAGTCAACGGTAATCATCTTCACCTCCGCTTTCTCTCTGTCCTACTCCTGATCGCATGCCAGGTACGAGTGCACCAACTGGCGTCTCGAGAAATGCCCCAAGGTGAGGAGCTCAATCAGCATAGGCCCCCCAAACAGCTCACGGGCGATGGCTCGCACGCTCCAACCCTTGCGGCGTAATTCCAAGACTTTGTGCCCTGCCTGCTCCAGGTACGAGACCTTCGAGTTGAGCTCCTCTCTGGGGTTCTCTCGTACGCGGGCGCTGCCAGGGAAGAGCCGTGCAATGGGCATATCGGCAACTTGCTTGAGGGAAGCGATGAGCTGCCAGATGTCGAAGTCGGCACGCAAGGCGCGATCCTTGCCTCCTACGAAGAGGTCGCCGCTGAACAGCCAGCCGTGCTGCTCCTCAAAGAGACAGATGTGGTCAGGGCTGTGGCCGGGAGTATAGATCACGCGGAAGCAGAGGTGTTCCGTCTCGATCAGCTCCCCATTCTGAACGGGTCGACCCTCGCAAGATTCGGGCCAGCCCCAGAGCATTCGACGATACGGGTGCAGTGGCTGCAACTCTCGGGGCTGGGCCATGATAGGCAGAGCCAAGGGGTGGGCCAGGATTCCTAGCCCCTCCCTTTGTTGCTGCAGCGTGCCGTTGGCTCCAATGTGGTCTTCGTGGCTGTGGCTGTTCACGATGAGTGTCAAAGACTGGTCTTTCAATGCTCCCGCCAGCTCACGCGCGGTGTGAGCACACCCTGTATCCACCAACACGCCGTCCACGAGATAGGCGGTGGTCCAGTAGTGCCCCCGACCTGCCAGGGTCCGGGCCATGTCAATGCGCGTGACAGCATCGTAGCGATAGGTCTTCAGCATCTGTGTCTCTCTAATCTGATCTCAATGCAGGCTCAAAGCGCTTACGCCCCAGGGCTAACCCAATAGCGCGTACGCCCCACCAATGTGTGTGCGGCGGCCTGGCCTTGTGACCAGCGCAAGAACCGGAATGACACCGCGCTCACAAGATGGACAGCACGCGTCGGGGCGATAAGTCGCTCGGCCCCAGTCCTGGCTCAATCCACATCCACTGGAGACTTGCAGTGAGGACACCGTTGGGCTCCTCGGTAGAGTCTTCCACCACAAGCCGAGCACTCGTAGCGCTTCTCTTCAGCCATGATCCACTGCTCCGTTCCGTGCTCTCGCCAATACGGGATCGCTCGTAGAATGACCCTCTTACCCACGGGCACCGGGAACTCGTCAATGAGGGGACAGGGGAAATCGGGACACAGGTGACATCCACCAAGTCCCTTCTGTTGGGCACACTCCCGAATCGAGCACTCCCGGCAAAGCACCGATCTCCTCGTCGACTGATACCCATCACAGAGCAAGTCATCAGCGGTCAACGGGGCCATCTCCGGCAGACGACGCGTCGGGGGACGACGCGCATAGATCCTCGCCAGTCGCTCCAAGAGGGTCTGATCGTCGTCCTGTGTCGCGTGAAGAAGCCTGCACATGCCACAATACAACCCACAGGGAGCGATACGTTCGGCCTGGATTTCCATAGTCAGTTCTCCCTTTGGTGAACACGCGCTCTCGATGCATGGATAGGACTGTTGCAGGTCCCAGTGCCTTCCGTTGGCGAAGGTCTCCAGTTGGGTTATTTGCCCCCTGGCTCGCATCTTGGGGTAGGGGGCATTTGACACAATCTCCTGACCGAGCTTCGCCGGCTGAGGGCGCCGAGCCCACAGAGAAAGCCATCCTAATCATCTGTGTAGCCCCCGGTTAGATGTGGGGAGCCATCAAAAGAACTCACCAGGAATATACCATCAAAGCCTTCTGCATGAACTTCTGCCGCTATCAAGATAATAGCGTATTGAGTTTCTGCAGCACTTCCCCAATCGTGGTCGCTGGCAAAGTGCCCACAAACTCAGCCTTGCGCGCACGCCAA
>JAKLPW010000087.1 GCA_022013675.1 Anaerolineae bacterium
CGTTGACCCCGTCGCCCGTCATGGCAACGATGTGCCCTTGCTTCTTCAGAGCTTCCAAGACTCTCACCTTGTGCTCGGGCGAAGTCCGGGCACAGACCACGACGCCCTCGATGTTGCTGGCAAGCTCCTCGTCGCTCATCCGGTCGATTTCCAGGCCGGTGATCACCAAAGCGCCCTTTCTCATGATCCCGGTATCTCTAGCAATCGCTTGCGCGGTCAATTCGTGGTCGCCGGTTATCATCATGATCCCGATACCGGCCTTCTTGGCCGTGGCGATCGCCTCCTTGACCTCTTGTCTGGGAGGGTCTATCATCCCCACAACGCCCACGAATACCAAATCGGTCTCGACTGACTCCGAGTCCAGGGCTATGCCAGAGGGAAGCTCTCGATAGGCGAACCCAAGAACCCTGAGCGCGTCGGCTGCCATGTCCCCCACCGCTGAGAGGATTTTGTCCTTTTCATTCTGGCTCAGCCTTCCGACGTGTCCGTTCTCCAAGAGATGGCTCGACAATTCCAGCAACATCTCGGGCGCGCCCTTGACATACGCCACCCTCTTCCCATTGAGCTCGTGCACGGTCGTCATCCTCTTCCTAACGGAATCGAAGGGTATCTCTGTGACCATGGGATACTCTTTCAGCACTTCATCGCCCCAGAACCCGGCCTTGGCCGCGGCTGTGAGCAGAGCCCCTTCCGTGGGATCGCCGATTATGGACCACTCCGAGCCCTTCTCCAGCGTAGCGTGGTTGTTCAGGCAACCTATCTTCAACAGGAGAGAGAGTCCTTCCGCCTTCTCGGGATCGATGGACGCGCCATCCCGCAGGAACTCGCCCTTGGGTTCATAGCCAGCACCCGTGATCTCCAAAGACCGCCCGCCGACGAAGGCCCTCTTGACCGTCATCTCGTCCTTGGTCAACGTTCCGGTCTTGTCGGAGCATATCATCGTGACTGACCCCAGCGTCTCCACGCTCGAGAGTCGCCTGACGATAGCGTTCTTCTTGGACATCCGGCTCACGCCCAGGGCCAGGGCCACTGTCACAACCGCCAGCAGGCCCTCGGGAACCGCAGACACCGACAGGGCTACGGCGATCATGAAGCTCTCGATGATGGATTCGCCCGCGAGGATCCGGATGGCAAACAGAGCTGCCCCGGCCACTATGGCTACCACGCCAAGGATAACGCCCAGGGATTTCAGCTTCAACTGAAGCGGGCTGGGCTCCTCCGGCACCTGAATGTGCTTGGCTATCTTCCCGAACTCGGTCTCCATGCCCGTTGCGACGACGACGCCCGTGCCTCTCCCATACGTCGCCATGGTTCCCATGTAGGCCATGTTCTCGCGGTCTGCCAGGGAGGTGTCCTCGGGCAGGGTCTCGACAAACTTCACCGAGGGAACGCTCTCCCCCGTAAGGATTGACTCATCGACCTTGAGGTTCACCACATCTATCATCCTGGCATCAGCGGCTATACGGTCGCCGGCCTCGAACAGGACGATGTCGCCCGGGACGACCTCCTTGGCCTCGATGACCACCTGCCTTCCCTCACGCAACACCCTTGCCTTGGGGGCCGCAAGCTTCTTCAAGGCGTCCATGGCCTTCTCGGCTCTATACTCCTGTACGAAGCCCAGGATCGCATTCAAGATGACGATGGAGAAGATCACCACCGCATCCGTGGTTTCGCCCAGCAGGGCAGAAACCGCAGCCGCAAAGACCAGGATCAGCACCAGGAAACTCTGGAACTGTCTGGCGAAGACCTTGAGTGCCGTGGTCCCCTTCTCTGCTATCAGCTCGTTGGGACCGTATTGCTCCAGTCGCTTCTGGGCCTCGGCGTTTGTGAGACCTGTCTCCCGTGATCCCAGTGCTCCCAGGGTCTCCAGGGCTTCGACGATATGATAGTGTTTTTGCATGGCCTGACCTCCGTCTAGGGTGTAGATGGGAAGTGTAGCAGGAATGGGCCGTATCGACAAATCGAGGGGGGCTGAGGATGTAGAAGGACCGCGAGCATCCCTGCTCGCCACCCACGGCAACCAGGATGGTTGCGTTCCGCTCTTCGGACCGCGAGCATCCCTGCTTCATGTCCAGCAGACCACAGGGTCCGAGAGCCTGACCGTGCTACCGTCCAACGGCCGCCGGGGCGGGCCGCCTCGCCCGGGCGGATCATGCCGGGAATATCGAGCTATACTCGGATCCTTCCGAGACAAGCGCTGCCTGTCCTTGCTCGTTCATGGGCTTGAAACGCTCGGCGGCGGCGATGACTTTGCGCATCAGCCGCAAATCGGATGCGTAAGGTATGCCGGTGATGGGCTGTGAGAGGACGAATCGCACGGCGCGATCGATGGTTTCCTGATCATCGAAGGGCTCGTACCAGCAACGGTAGGTGTGCTCCCGATCACCCCAGGGACGCCGTGCGATGGACTTGATGCACATAACACCCACGTCCCGTTCTGCGGCCAGGGCCAGCAAGGCCTTCGTATCAGCGCGGTACTCCTCATCAGCGTAGAGCACGAAGTTCAGCGGGAACATGATCGTGTCGAAGTCAAAGCGACGCAACGCCTCCAGCATGGTGGCAGCGCTGTGGCCGGTGATGCCGATGTAACGGGTCAGGCCTCTCTCGCGGGCATCGAGGAGGGCCTCGATGGCTCCACCCGGGCCCAGGACGGCATCCAGATCCTCTTGGCTTGTCACCCCATGAAGCTGGTAGAGGTCGAAGCTCTCAGTGCGCAGGCGCTCCAAGGAACGCTGCAACTCCTCCGCTGCGCCTTGCCGGTCGCGTTTGCCGGTCTTGCAGGCCAGGAAGAGCCCACAACGCATCTTCTCGACCCACGGCCCCAGGCGGAGTTCGGCCTCGCCGTAGGTAGGTGCGACGTCGAAATGGTTCACTCCATGCTTAAGCGCCAGCCCTATCCCCTCGTCAGATTCCGATTGTGACAGCCGGGAAAAGGTTGCCCCTCCCAGGATGACCACCGAGCTCATATGACCCGTGCGACCCAGTCTTCTCTTCTCCATTAGAGCCCCCTTTCGAGGTTGACTTTGTAGCTGAGCGTAGGATACCCTGACGGCGTCGAGTTGTCAATGTGGAGCTGCGGGGTTCTGCCGTGAGCTCGCCGCGGGGGTTCGTCGTTGGCCAGGTTCGTTTCACGTGATCCAAGTGCTCCCAGGGTCTCCAGGGCTTCGACGCTAATGGTTTTGGTTGGCTGACCTCCGTCTAGGGTGTGGATGGGAAGTGTAGCAGGAATGGCCGTATCCGCAAATCGAGGGGGGGTGAGGATGTAGAAGGACCGCGAGCATCCCTGCTCGCCACCCAGGGCAACCAGGATGGTTGCGTTCCCTCAGTCTTCCAGCAATCTTGCGCTGCTAAAGAGCCACTCTTCCGGTTTCTCAACCAAGCCAGCTTTGACCGGATTCTCGTGAATGTAACGTACTGCGTTGGCGAAGTGGCGCTCATCGCGGATATACCTGTCGAAGTATTCGTGATACCAGAACCTACCACTGCGACCCAGAATCTGGTTCGCTTTGCTAGCGGTATACGATTTCCATGAATGTAAAACAGTGCCTAAAGGATAGCCCTCGATCGTCTCAATCAGCGTGTGCACGTGATTAGGCATCACAACCCAGGCAATCATACGATAGCGCTCTCCATCAAAGTGAAGCAGAGCGTTCTCGACCAGGCGGCCGATGCGTGGATCGCACAAGTAGCAGGCTCCGTAACCAGCGTTCAGGTAAGCCTCGATTCGCGCGCGTTTCGTGGCGCTGCTGGTCTGCTTGAGTTCCTCGACCAGAGATTCAACGACGTGTGCTGGCAGGGAATCCCATAGACGAAAGGTGATGCCTTGTATCAGTCCTGGGTCGTCAAAGTGAGGGAGGTAGCCACGGGAGTACCAACCTTTGTGGGTTTGCAAGCTGGAGGCTTGTGGCTCTGATTGCAGGCTGGAAGCCTGCGGTCCGACGTCCACGCTGGGAGCCGGGGCTCCGATGTGCAGGCTGGAAGCCTGCGCTCCGATATCTACGCTGGGAGCCTGCGGTCCTTTGGGTGTGGTGGTCATCGGTTCTCGGTGTCTAGCATTTGCAGAAAGGCGGCTGGCGGGAGGATGGGGATTCCTACGAAAGGATGGAGCACCAGCAGGTCTTGGTCTCCACTGACGATGACGTCGGCTTCTCCGGCCACAGCCACCTCCAAGAACTTGTCGTCCTTGGGGTCGCGGCAAACCGCGATTCGCTCTGTCGGCGTCACCGCTTCCCCTCGTAACAGGACGAGACTGACGACGGTTTGGATGTCTTGCTCAGTCAACTCGTATTTCTCGCGAATGCGCGGCCGGTTGAGGACATCAACCAGTTCTTCGAGAAGTGACTGAGCGTAAAGCAAGGTGTAGCTACCCTGGCGCAGGCGCAGCAACACCGGGCCGACGGTGCCAGAGGGCTTGATTACGGCCCGCACCAGAATGTTGGTGTCTATGACAATGCGCAATAGTCCCTGCGTGCGCAATAGTCCCTCAGGGCGCATCAATCCCTCAGTTCAGCCATGGCAGTGGCCACGTCGGCAGCCACTTCCTCTTCACTGACAGCCGCGTTCTTCTTGGCCATCCGAGTGACCAACCGGTCAAAGCGAGCCAATACCTCTTGCTCTTGCAGCGCTTGGAACCGAAGGAACTCCTCGTAAGGGATGAGGGCCGCTTCTGGCCTGCTGCCGCGCGTCAAGACGTAGGGGACGTTTCTCTTGGCCACCTGGTCAAAGACAGAACGGAAGCGACGCTGTAGTTCAGTTACGCCAATGATTCTATGCATCGTTCTCTTACCTCACTACAGAATATGTATCTTGATATATATTATACTATAGATTGGGCGTCTGTGCAAGCTGCGTTGCCGCAAGTAGACAACGCCACGGGGCTCTTCTGCTCGGAACTTCGCACATCTCCTAGGATGGGTGAAGATCACTGCTCGGCAGACCACCGGCGGTCGGCGCGCCGACCTCGGGTGGCCGTGGCGGCCAGATTTCTCTCCCTCGCTGGCCTTGTTGATGGCTTCCGGGGTCAGGGCAACTTGGGCAACCAGGATGGTTGCGATCCGCTCTTCGGACCGCCAACATCCTTGCTCGCACTCACGGCAACCAGGATGGTTGCGATCCGCTGTTGGGACCGTGGGGACCGTTTGTCACCGAGCGAGAGCCAGATCAAAGCAGCAAAGCCTTTGGCCCGCGCTACGCACTCAAGACGCTCTGATCCTGCTTCCTGGAACAGTAGCTAAGATAGGAGGAATTTCTTACAGCTTGCTGTCGGCAGACCCTGCAGTCCTCAGGTGACCTCAGGCAGACCAAACTTCCGCCGATAGAAGTTGAGTTTGCTGATCTGGCTGCCAGTGAAACGTTTCCGCAGAGACTGTTCCCACTCATATGGCTGATCATCCGGTAGGGTGAGCATGGGATGCCGCTTTGCGAAGTCATCCAGAATCTGCTCGATGTCTGTCTTCGTGCCTTCCGGATGCTGTACACTGGGATCATAACACACTGGCAACATGAGAACGTCGCTGCCGAAGAAGAGTGTCCTTAGAAGACAGTTGAGGGCATCCGCTAGCTGTTTGATTTCTGAGAAGGTAACACGGTCGGCTGGCCGATCTCCAAGAAAGACCTCTCGGTCGAGATGGGCAATGATCTCATCTCTGACGTTCTTAACCCGTTCCTGGATCTCAAGTGTCGTCTTGTCAAACTTGGCGTCTCGGAGACGCTTCCTGAAGGCATCGCTGTACTCAGTTCTCACCAGCTTCAGAACCGTCTTCTTGAACTTAGTGAGCGTGTACGCCTCATGATGAGGGTCAACCAGCCTGCTGATAGTGACCACGATGGAATTGAGGAAGTTATGCACGACAAGCTTGAAAAACAGCGTGTCCCATGGCGCGGTCGCGAAGACATCAAACGGGAACTCCTGTATCCGCTCGACGATGTAGATACTGGCGTTCAGAGGAACCATCTGCCCAAGCCAAAAGAATTTCCTGCCTTCCTCATACTTGGCCACACTTCCCTTGGTTAGGACTTCTTCCGGGGTTAGTTGAGAGAGAACATCCACAGGGTCCCTCCAAACATGGTAATCAAAGACTGCGTGTACTTTGCATCGCCCACTGTGCTACCACCGACTAATACTCTCGGTGAGGCGAACAAGTTGCTTTCATCGACGGCCTTATCGGTGTACATCAATTCGAGACCGGCGTAGTCAGTCCGGCTCGAACCTAGCTCAGTTCCTCCAGAGAGCGACGTATCTCCTTCAGATCCTTATCAGTAATGCCCCACAGCTCCGCCGCGGCCTGGTCCACCTCCGTCTCGACCGCGGCCAGGCCAGCCTCGTCTCCCGCCGCTGCGAGCTCGTGCGCCTGCTGCGAGAGGGCCGCCAGTCGGGTGTGGACAGGGTTCGCGTCGTCGAACTTCGGCACGGCGATGTGCTGGAGAACATGGGGAGACGGGTGCAGAGCTACGTAAGCCTGGACCACCAGGCGGCTGGGAGCAGAGTTGAGAGTAGCACACACGAAATGCGCCTCGTTCGCACACTCACAGGCGACAAGGATCAGAGTATGGTCGGGTATGATGACCTTCTCATCAAGGTAATTCGTCTCGTGTGACGACACTACCGCTGCGTTGATGCCGCGGGCTACTTCAGGCCATACTACCTTGTACGGAGCGAAAGTGTAATCAGCCACGGCGTACATAGCGTAGAAGGCGCTTTTCTTCATTAAATCTCTGACGCTTTGACTCTTCCGTGTCCACAGTTCGCTCTCAAACTCTTTGAAGTAGGCATACGTGTAGGGAAGCTCCGTTTTCATCCAGCTTTCCTCATAGGCCATTCGAGTCCTCGGGTCCTGCGATACAATGATATGGGCTGAAGGCCTCCCTGCCCATCGGGAGACATCGCGTCCTCTTGCCAGAGGATAGACCAGGTTCGGCTCAAGCGGCTTTTGCACGCGTTTCATCTTCCTCTTGCCCACATTCCAGAGATTCTGGATGATCAGCAACCCGTCGGGGCGAGTTCCCAGTATCTGAGCCCAGTGAACGCCATTCAGCCCGCC
>JAKLPW010000088.1 GCA_022013675.1 Anaerolineae bacterium
GCATGCCGCCGACTCCAATCGCCGCACAGACAAGGTCATCCAGCACACAGAGACCCTGCACTTTGCCTACCAGGGATGGGCTCACACTGATAACCGCAGGGGAGGTTGGATCACTGTCATCTAGAATCACAATCTGTGAGCCAACGCCCAGGTAGACCCTTCCCCCAGCGACGGTCACACACTCACTGGAACCGGCGATCAGAGCTCGTTCCCCGACCGTCTCAGAGAGATACACGTCCACAGGACCCCAATGAAGGTTACTACCTACGGCTGGGAATACCACAGGTATGCCACCATCGGATGGCAACCAGACCAACGGCGAATCGTCACCCGCGCCTGTGCTGTCATCCACGATCACAGCGCCGCTACCATCTTCCGCCCACAGTGCTTCACGTATCACGTGGCTGTCTGTGCGTAGGGGCACTCGTGAGCCCACGTCATCGACCGCAGCGCGATACATAGTGAAATCGAGCCGACCGAGCGTCTGCCCATACTCTTCTGGCGTGGCCCTTCTGGCAAACATGTACAACTGGCCATCGCTCAGTTGGCGGGCATGAGCGGCGAGCGGCAGAACATCATCGGCAGGATCGTCGTCAATCAAGATGGATTCAGAGCCGGTGTCCGCATCGTAGCGCCACAAGCCAGGCCGTCCCTCTGGCCCATAGAAAGGACCGGAGATATAGACACTCCCAGCGTCCAAGCTCCACGATGGGTGACAACAACTCGATCCCAGATGCACAAGTGAGTCGTCCGCCAGGGATTTTACCACAAACCGGCCGCCGTGGGTGTAGAAGTGGTAGCTGAGAAGCAGCCGCGTGCCTTCGGGTGACCAGGCCACCGGGGAGTATCTGCCGGCCCCGGGCCCGGGCGGGTCATCTCCTTGGATCAGATCCGGGTCACCGCCGCCAGCGAAAACCAGATGAACGCCGTCCATAGCGAAAGCGATTTGCACTCCCGTCGGCGAGAAGACCGGCGAATGGATCTGGACAATCCTGCCATGCTCATCCGGCCCAGTGGGCCCCTCTATCAGCACTCTGGGGTCACCACCATACGGGTCAGTACAGATCAATCTGTTGCCGCTGACGTAGGCCAACATGCCATTGGCTGGCGAGACGTCGAAGTCCGTAAGCGGCTCGGCCTCCTCTGTGATCCGGGTAAGCGTGGTGCCATCCATCTCCAGCCTCATGATCTGTCCATCGCTACCCAGTAAGTACAGCGGCGCGGGCAGCACTTCCACTGCTATGGGGCTGGCCGTCGGCTCCAAGGTGACCGCCGGCTCAGGCGTGCGAGTCGGCACCAGCGTCGCCGTTGGCGGCACCGGAGTCGGAGGCACCAATGTCTCCGTTGGGCGCGGCGGCGTCTCGGCCAGCGGCACGGGTGTGGCCGTCGGCGGTGTTGGAGGTGGTGTCGGAGAGGCACAACCAGTTGCGAGGACGATGACCGCCAGCAAGGCACACGAGACACGATACATGATACTACCTCCTCAGCATAACTGCCCACCGCGTGGGTAACTACAGGATTTAGGGATTCCTGATCGCCGTCACCTTCCCTGCCACCAATCCTTGCGCGAACGTGGGTCCATGAACGTACCGTTGTCCCGAATGGCAACCCCGATATGGTCCCCACGAGCGCGACCGAAGGCTTGCCCAACTTGTAGCGCTGGCAACTTGCCCCGGCCAGCCTCATTGCATGATTGGTAGAGGGCCAACAGCCTTGGTTCTACGCATACACCCTCCACGTGCAGCGTATACCCGCGCACTACATTGTCGTCACGGGTGTACTTGAACGTAATGCGGTGGGGACTGGCATAGAGAACCAGCACTTCGTAGCCACTTCCGATGGCGTAGCCTGAACTGGGCACGTGGATGGTCTCTCCAGGCGCGGACATTCGTCCTCCTCTGGTGCTCAGAACCCTGGTACTCCATCTCAGGAGTTCGGCTCCACTCTGGTCCTATCGCGGCTCCTGGCGCGAAGTTGGCCACAGCCAGCCTGGATGTCCACCCCACGGCTGATCCGCAGAGTGCAGGGTACACCTGAAGCCTCAAGTGCGCGCCGGAAGCGCTCTATGCGATCCTTCCGAGAGGGCCTGTACTCACATTCAGAGGTAGGGTTCAGAGGAATGAGATTCACATGCCTGAGTAGCCCCTGCGTAAGCTCGGCCAGCTCCTTGGCATGGGCGGGCGTGTCGTTGACGCCATCCATCAAGGCATACTCGAAAGTGATACGTCTTCTTGTCTTACGCGTGTATTCCCGGCAAGCTCGCGTGAGGACAGCCAGGGGATAGCGACGATTGAGAGGCACCAATTGGTTACGCAACTCATCGTTGGTCGCATGAAGCGAAATGCCCAGTCCGACCGCTTGCTTCTCTTGGGCCATATCGCGGATACCGGGCACCCATCCCGCTGTGGAGATAGTGAAATGCCGGGCTCCCAGGTTAAAGCCTCGATGATCGTTCAACCTCCTGATAGCCTCCCAGGTAGCATCGTAATTCATCAAAGGCTCCCCCATGCCCATGAAGACCACGTTGGTGATGTGCGCGCCTGCTGGCGCAAGGCCCCGCGCAAAATGCAGTACCTGCGCTAAGATCTCGCCGGCCGTAAGGTTGCGCTTGAATCCGCTCTGGCCGGTGGCGCAGAAGGAACAGCCTACGGGACAGCCCACCTGCGTGGAAACGCAGACCGTACGACGCTCTTCGTAGCGCATGAGCACGCTCTCGATGGTCTCTTCATCATGCAAGTGAAAGAGTACC
This sequence comes from Anaerolineae bacterium, assembly GCA_022013675.1. GTDB lineage: Bacteria > Chloroflexota > Anaerolineae > JAKLPW01 > JAKLPW01 > JAKLPW01. The sequence goes on from JAKLPW010000088.1 coordinate 2,750, forward strand.
TTCTCAGTTAGGCCATCACCTGAAAGCAGCCTGTCAACCGGCCAAAGCACCTGCCAGCCCAGGGACTCCTCCAGTCTGCGTCGCAGTTCCCGGGGCAAGTTGTGCATCTCGTTGGCTTGTACAACCAAAGAGCGATAGATCCACGACCAAATCTGGTCGGCACGGTAGGAAGGCTCCCCCCAGGAGGAGAGCAATTCCAACAGCTCCTCGTATTGCATCTCAAAAACGTCTATCATCGGGATAGTCTCCCCTCTAACAAGCTATCAGCCCTCAGCCTTCAGCGATCGGCTACCAGCTTCTAGCCAAATGGTATAGCCAGCTATCAGACCTACAACTGATAGCTGATAGCTGACCGCTAGTTGTTAACCGCTGACCGCTACCCGCTGACCGCTGATTGCTGATTGCTGACAGCTTCCTCCCGCCACGCCTTCAGCATGACTGCTATGTCGCGAAAAACGAAGTCCGCCGGTGCATCCGGAGCCACGATGTCCTCCGCCGTCGTGGCTCCGGAGAGAAGCAAAATCGTGATCAGACCGGCGTTCTCTGCCCCCACGATGTCGGTTTCCATGCGATCTCCCACCATAGCGGTCCGGGAGCGGGTTGTGCCCAGGCACGCCACGGCCTGATCGAACATCTCCCGTTGGGGCTTGCCGATGACCAGAGGCGACACGCCCGTGGCCGCGGTGATGGCAGCCAGAATGGCCCCACACCCGGGCAACAAACCTTTCTCTGAGGGGAGCGTGACATCCGGATTGGTAGCGATGTAGGTGGCCCCATCCCGAATGGCCAGAGAAGCGACTGCCAGCTTCTCGTAGGTCACCTGCCGATCAAACCCAACGACGACGTACTCCGGATCCTCATCGGTGACGATGCAACCGGCATCGCGCACGGCTTGCAAGATACCCTCCTCGCCCACAACATAGACTCGAGTCCCTGCAGGCACGTGGCTCTTCAAGTAGTCCGCTGTGGCCAGTGAGGAAGTGAGGATGTCCTCGGGCTCAATCGCGATACCCATCTTCGCCAGCTTACTGACGTACATCCCAGGTGTCAGCGTGGAATTGTTGGTCAGTAATAGGAAGGGGGTACCTTCGTCCTGCAAGAGCTGCAAAAACTGGATGGCACCCGGTATAGGTGTATCCACCCGATAAAGCACCCCGTCCATGTCGAAAACGAAAGCCTCGATGTCTCTTAGATTGATCAAACTTCTTCTCTCCTGATGTGTTTGTAAGGAGCAAAGATACCGTTTTTTCTTGCAGCAGGAGCCTCCCGGACTATTGGAGCACCAGCAACCAGCACAGTCTCACTTACCCGACGGTCAAAGACCTGGTTTCTGATCTCGCATCTCCTCCCCATCCACGAAAACCTCGTAATCCTCCGGAGTATCGATGTCTATGACAGAAGATGCTGATGCCACGTTCACCCGTTCCACTTCCTCCAGGTGGCATTGTACCACATCCCGCCCCCCTACATCCCCCGCAACCTCCCGAAGCTCCTCAAAAGTAGCGCGATCGAAGAGAACCGGGGGTCGCAGACGCCCCTCGTGTTCAGACATCACGATGGATGCTTCCGTGCGAGCATACCGTATCAATAGCTCGTCAATCAAGCCGGCGGTGATATGAGGCTGATCCCCCAGGACGAACAACACGGCCTCCGTCCGGTCAGAGACAGCCTCCAGGCCAACTCGCAATGAGGTAGACTGTCCTTCGACCCATCTATCGTTCACCACCACGCGCCACGGAGTCTGCCCCTCAGTACCAGAGTCCTCCAGCGCGCGTTCGATTTGCCCCGCAGCGTGTCCCAACACGACGACGATCTCACTCACCCAGGAAGAACTCAGTTGATTCAGAACATGTCCTAGCAGAATTCCGTCTCCCACCGGCAGAAGCTGCTTCGGACTCCCGAACCGGCGCGACCCACCAGCCGCTAGCACCACAGCAGAAACACGCTTCCACTTCTCGCGAACGGGAGTCTTGCTGGCCACTGCGCCCAGCAAGACCGCTTCCACTCGCTGACAACCCAGGCACCTGCGGGCGACTTCACGCCCCAGGATGAGATCAGCTTCCGTTTCCACCTTGTTTACCAACGGGAGGACCCTCGCCTTCGCTGGTATCCCTTTCATCCCCCCCTCCGGGGCAGTCAATGCACGGGCCAGGGTCGCTGCGGTGATCTTCTCTCCGATACGCAAGCCCGTAACGTGTGTCACTCGCTCAATCCGATGAGCGATCTCATCCGTGAGGGGCTGACCCACGGCATCAATGGCGACCACGGGGACCACAAGCGTGGCTGCTGCCGGGATCACGGGCTCGTAATCCGCGGGAGCCTTCAGCGAGCGTCCTCGGGCCCCATCGGCCTCGACCAGTACAAAGTCGGCCATCCGGGCAAGTTCCTCGATAGCCGCTGGCCAAACGCCCTTCAACTTCCCTGCCGGCGTCGGATACGCAGCGACCGTGACGTGCTTCTCGTGGGCCAGTGCGCGACCTACACGGGCCAGGAGTTCGCTCTCATCAGACTCAACGATCACCACCCTGCTCTGAGCAGGCACGGGCTGCCAGATCATCGTGGTGGTGGTAGTGATAACTCGACGCCCTCGAGCAGCCAGCTCTCTCGCCGCCCTGAACATCGCAGTGGTCTTGCCTCCCGCGCCGACGAAAGCAACGACATCGCTCGGTCGCATGTCCAGCGCTGTAGATAGATCCATCATCCCCAGACCCATTCCCTGAGTTTGGCGAGTTCTCCCAATTGAGTTCGCTAACATCTGTTAGCGAAGGTCTCCTGACCGAGCTTCTCACTCCTAGCAACCGATCTCCTAATAACTCGATCAGGAGACCTCCATCTAACAGGACACTACAAGAACACAATCTCACGCAATACCTCTAAGCCACAGAATCAAGAACTTGGCGATCTTTGCGTCTTTGCGTGAGGCCTTCGACCTTGGAGGGGTGTAACCAATCGTGGTTGTCAGTCCGGCATGGTCAAAGCCCCGGGACGACACCGGGTGACACAGAGACCGCAGCCCGCGCAAGCATCTGTGTTCAGGACCGCCTTCTCATCTACCACGTGAATGGCATCGTAGCCACAACTGATCTCGCACAACCGGCAGCCGGTGCATTTCTCCACGTCCAGGACAGGAGGAATGGCATAAGTCCTCACCTGTCGCTCTGCCAGCTTGCGCAAAGTCAGTCCCCGAATCTGCTCAATGGAGTCATAACCATGCTCATCCAACCATTTGTCGGCTTCGGCCACGATCTTTCCAAAGACCTGAGGTCCTTTAAGGATGCTGGCGGTACAAAGCTGCACTGCCGACGCCCCCACCATGAACATCTCAATGACATCGATGCCCCGGCTCACACCCCCCACGCCGATGACAGGCAAGTCCACTTCTCTGACGATATCCATCACGCAGCGAAGTGCCAGCGGCTTGATGGCCGGGCCCGAGAGCCAGCCGTACCCACTCTCGCTCCCCATCAGAGGAAGGCCCGTCTCCGCATCTATCCCCAGGCAGGGCCCGAAGGAATTGATCGCCACGATGGCATCGGCCCCGGCTTCCTGGGCAGCCTGCGCTGCGGCGACCATCTCCCTCCCCAATGGACTGAGCTTCACAAAGATTGGTACATCCACCGCTTCCTTGGCTGCTCTGATCGCATTCATCATAGGTTCAGGATTCTCACCGATATAGTGCGTTGAAAGCTCCAGGCCATCGGCAAAGGGAGCAACACGCGGCGCTAGATTACGGATATCATCGGCGCTGTACCCCAGGCCAATGATGAGTGGCAGGCCGGTGGCCTTCGCCTTGGCATACTCGACCTCCAGCCACTGCTCCACCGGTATCTCGGACCAAAGTTCCGTGTTGAGGAATCCTCCCTTGATCTCGGCCATGTTGGGCGTAGGGACCTCTGCCGGCTTGACTGAGACGGTCTTGGAGACCAGCGCCCCGGCCCCTCCTTCGGCACATGCTTCCATGGCCGCCCCGTCCCGGACCGGAGGGCCAGGCGCGGGCCAAACGGGATTTGGGAAAGAGATCCCGCATATCTCGACACGCAAATCAGCCACGATAGTAAGCTCCTTTCAGTACCAAGCCCTCCAACATCTGTTGGCGAAGGTCTCCTGACCGAGCCCCCTGTTAGCGAAGATCTCCCGACCGAGCCCCTCTGTTAGCGAAAGCGAAGATCTACTGACCGAGCCCTCCAACCTTCCAATTCGCTCACCCCTCTGCCTGGATCTGGTCCCAGAGTTGCTGGGCCTGCCGGCGAGCTTCCGCGTGAATAGCAACCCCATCCAGAGTCAACAACTCTCTATGGCGCATGAGAATCTTGCCGCCCACGATAGTGGTATCCACATGGGCACCATCGAGCCCGAAGATGACGTGCCACGGATAGTTCCCCTCCGTGATAGGCGTAGGGGACAGGTAGTCCAACAGAATGATGTCTGCGAATGCTCCCGGCTGGATCACCCCCAGGGGCTTGCTGAAGAAGAGACCGGCGATGGCAGCATTCTCTCCGAAGGCCATACCCAGCACCTGTCCTGCACCCATGACACGGGGATCCTCCTGGGCCAGTTTGTGTAGCAGGTACGTGATCTTCATCTCAGAATACATGTTGTTGGAGAAACCGTCGTTACCCAATCCTACTTCGATACCCCGGTCCAACATGCCCAGCACATCGGCCACCCCCACAGCGTTGTTCATATTGGAGCGGGGATTATGCACCACGTGCGTGCCGCTCTCTAGCAAGATCCTCATTTCCTCGTCGTCCACGTGTACACAGTGAGCGGCGATGGTCTTAGGACCGAGTATGCCGAAGTGATACAAGCGATCGACTACCCACATCCCATACTTCCGCAGGCTGTCATCTCCGTCGGCGAACCCCTCGGCCACGTGGATGTGGAAGCCAACATCCAGAGGCTTAGCCGCAGCCACTGCATCTTCCAGGGTCTCGTTGGAAAGGGTAAGAGAGGCATGCAAGCCGAAAGTCCCCGCCAGGAGTTCGCCGGACTCCCGAGCCTTAGCGATGAAGCGCGCGTTTTCCTCGATACCGGCCTGCGCTACCTCTGGCCCATCGCGGTGTGAGACCTCGTAACAGAGACAGGCCCGCAGCCCAGCCTGCTGGGTGGCTTCAGCGATCACATCCAAAGAACCGTCGACGGCGTTGGGAGAAGCGTGGTGGTCAATCAGCGTAGTGGTTCCATTTCGAATGGCGTCTACCAGGCAGACCAGGGCACTGTAGCGAATCTGCTCGTAGGTCAGGGCCTTATCGACCCGCCACCAGAGACGCTCCAAAATCTCAGAGAACTCCGCCGGCGCGGGGCCTGGGATGGCCATTCCACGGGCGAAAGCACCGTAGAAATGCGTATGGGCGCAGATATTGCCCGGCGCGACCAGCATCCCGGATGCATCCAGATGCTCTTCGCCCGGGTGTCGCTTCCTAAGCTCCGAAGAACTACCCACCTCGGTGATGGTGTCACCTTCGATCCGCAGTGCACCATTGGGGACGATCTGTCCCTCAGCGTTCATAGTGATGATCGTTCCGTTCAGAATGAGCATGTGCACCCTCCCTTCACGGACTATGCAATCAAAACTTCGCGGCCTTCCTACTCACCGCCCGCCTATTGTACCATCAATCCATGCCTTGAGCAACAGGAACTGGCGGTAGGGCAACGCATTCCCCAGGAAGTCCTACACTGATTGAAGAGCTACATCTGACCTCCGGATATTCGTTTACGGAAGACCTGCTCGCGGAATGCGTCGCCCCTACTTCCGCACCACAATCGGAATCAGAGAAGAGAGACTTATGTCGAGCAGGACGTGAAGGGCGAGGCAGATCCAGAAGTTGCCTGTCAGCACGAAGGCAGTGGTGGAAACGACAGCCAGCGAGGCGCGAAAGAGGAGCGATTCTCTGCTTCCCGCTCGTCGGAGCCGCGCTCGTATCCAGGGACTCAGACAAGGCACGACCAGAGCCAGAAGCAATGCCGCGTAGGCCCCGTAGTACTGGCCGATCCAGGGGATGGCAATGCCCCGATAGAACGCCCAGCGGGATTCATCCGCCATAGCGAACGTCAAGGCCTGAGCCAATCTCCGATGCCCTGTCGAGAAACCGGACACCTCCTCCGCACTGCCCGAGATGGCCCGGCCGTATGTCCACCAAGAGAAAGCTAACAGGAAGAAGCTGCTCACACCCCATGCCGCTCCCCGTGCGATTCCTGGAAGCCAATCCAGTTGGATCAGACCCAAGTCCAAGGGGCTGACCACGCCCGACAACAGAGCAGCGTAGGGGACTCCCACGCTACCTACAAGCCATAATGCCCGGCCCAGCAGGCTCCAATGGGGCCAGGACCGCAGTCGAGCCACCAAGGGCTTCTCGTCCCACCCGCTCACCTCACGGAAGTGCCAGGTGATGATCGCGGCGAGAGCATAGAGACCCGCGTAGAGCACCAGCCAACCCAGCGCGACAAGACGATAATCTATGGAGTATCCAGGGATCATGCGAGCATCCTTCAGAAGAACAGTCATCAGAAACCAGAAGAGCGTTATCGGCCACTATTGTGGCCGACAACGCTCCTGCTGTCAAGTGGGCGAGAGAGGACTCGAACCTCCGACCTCACGGATGTGAACCGTGCGCTCTAACCAACTGAGCTACTCGCCCCGAGTAGGCGGATTGATTATACCACTGAAAGAGTGAAATGACAAACTGTACAGCAGGCGGCGCGTATCCAAGAAAGACTTCGGAAGTCTATCTCGCTCAGGAGCCGGCATTGCACTCCATGCGGTTTCACGCAGGATTGTAGACAACGCTATCTTTGCTGAAGACTTCCAAAGTCTGGCGAGCGAGATTTTTCAACACCCCCATACGGTCCAGAGTCACGACTAGGAGGGATGCTTGGTCTGAGACTTATCCCGAACCGTGAAAGCCACACCAGCGCTCACCAGCCCAAAGAGCACCGCACCGGCGATGAACACGGCTCGAAAACCGAAGGTGGTCGCCACCGCCGCTCCAAGAATCGGTCCCAGCGAACGGCCGATAGCACCAGCCCCATTGTTAAGCCCATGGGCCACGCCCTGTTTCTCACCGGCCACGCCCACCGCGATGACCGCGCTCACCACCGGGAAGGTGCCCCCGACACAAGCCCCCACCAGAGCCCGAAGCACGAACAACTGCCATATCTCCTGTACAAGAGCCTGGGGAACGAGCAAAATGCAAGCACATATCGTAGAAAAGAGTAGTATCTTCCTGTAGCCAACTCTATCCCCCTGCCGTCCGGCAACCACGGCCGCCACTCCGCTGGTGACCGCCGATACCGCCGAGATACTCCCCGCAATGGAAGCAGTCCGCCCCTCCTCCGGGACCAGCATCTGTATGAAGATCGGCAGCATGGGCTTGACGCTTGCGTCCGCCAGGCGCACGGCCATCGAGACCACGATCACCGCCAGCAACAGCGGCGACCGCAAGATGTCCTTCATCTCCGCCCAAACCTGACCCTTGCCCTGCTCGGATGGGGTCTCATCTCGCTGAAAGTCCTCCGAGACATAGAAGACCACACACATGCCCGCCAGGAACTGAACCAGGGCAGTAAACCAGAAGACCGTGCGGTAGCCAACGCTGTCTGCGATGAATCCCCCCGCCAGAGGGCCAAAAGACGCCCCTGCGAAGATAGCCATTTGAATCAGTCCCAGGCCATACCCTGCTTTTTCCCGTGGAGTGGTTGCTGCAACCAGGGTAGTCGCAGCCCCCACCGAACCAGTGAGGCATCCTTGTACGACCCGGACTGCAAAAAGCTGGTGCACATTCTGCGTCAGGCCCATCAGACCAAGACACACAGCAGCCCCAAAGATCGCCCGTTCCAGCATCAGCTTCCGCCCGTACCGGTCCGCCAGCACTCCCCAGATGGGAGCAAAGACCGCCATTGTAAGGGCCGGAGCGCTGCTCACCAGTCCCGCCCACACGGCTACTTCTTCCAGATCCGTAATTCCCAGCTCCTGAATGAAGTACGCCATGAAGGGGTAGATCGCGGTGAATCCCAGGATAGTAAGGAACTCAGCGGCAGAGATGACGTAGAGGTTGCGTTTCCAGCGTTCCATGGTTCAGATCTGCCTTTCCCTGCACACAAGTGCACAACGTTCGCCATCCGTCGCACTGCTGCCCCGAATGTCGAGGGGCGTGGATCAGGCAAGGGAATGGTGAATTCCGCGCAGCCGGTTCACAACAGAGTATACACCAGGTATGATACAGAAGCAACAGTCTCAACGCTCTCCCAGCTCTCTGTTGATCTTTCTCTCCTCATTTGCTATAATATGAGCAGGCTACACTCGGTCGCCCTGGCCGCAGACACCCTTTGAAGCTCTCAGGGTAAAACCATCGCCACTCGTCAGCGAATCGTCAGCCTGGAGATAGCTGGATGTCAGGCGTACGCGGACAAGATGGAGTAATATGAAGATGGGCGGGACGGTCTTGTATTCGTTTCGAACTCCACTGAAACCGATCATCGCCCTGATGGTTCCACAGGAAGGACCCGTGTGCCGATCACAGCATATTGTTAAAACCACCTAAGGAGGAAGATAATGACTGTCAATGTTGCACCAACCCGCATCTCCATGAGCCCGACGACGAGGGGCACTACCGACGTCCAGCGTACCCTACGCGTCCTGATTTGGTTTGGCCTTTTTCTCGTACTGGGCGTCATCACGCTTGGAGTATGGTTCGTTCTGAGTCTAGTGCAGCCCTGGCTCGGCATGGCATCTCTCACGGTGGGAGGACTCTTCACCCTGGCCATCCCGGGCATGGTCAGTCGTTGCCTCTACGTCGTTCCCGAGTACCAGCGTCTGGTACTACTCAAGATGGGCAAGTTCATCGGCGTGAAGGGACCCGGCAAACTGTGGGTCATCCCGTATCCGCCCTATTACCAGTCGGTAGTGGCTCAGATTGACACCCGAGTACGAACCCGCGTCATCACCGCTGCCCAGTCGCTCACCGCCGATAACGTCCCGGTGGGGTGTGAAGCGGTCATCTTCTGGCGGGTGGAGGACCCCCAGAAAGCGGCCTTGACTGTAGCCAACTACGCCGAGGCGGTCTTCCAGGCTGCCAATAGCGCCCTCAAGGACACCGTAGGCTCGCTGGAACTGACCGAACTGCTGGGAGAACGCGAGAAGACTTCCAAGCGGCTCAAGGACATCATAGACCAGGCTGCAGCCACCTTCGGGGTGGATGTCTCCTCAGTGGAGATCACCGACATTCACGTGCCCGCGGACTTGATCCAGGAATTGAGCGTACTGGCCCAGTCTCGCCGGGCGGCACAGGCAAAGATCGCAGAAGCCGACGCCGAAAAGGACATCGCCGGTAAGCTGCAAGAGGCCGCTGCCTTAATGGATGATCGCGCCTTGGACTTGTATCGCCTCAACGTTCTGGAGCGCATCGGACGCGAGGAAGGCAGCCAGATCGTGATCTACGGCTTGGGTGGCGGAGACACAGGTATGGGGAAGGATATCGCGACGGCTGCGGCAGGCTCCATGGTGGTGGGGAAGAAGTAGAAGCCAGAGATCTACATCCCTTCGGCCGCACACCAGCAAACAAGATAAATCCGACAGCACCTCTCCGGGTGACCCGCGGATCGCTCGGAGAGGTGCTGTCGTCGAAAAGTCCGTGGGATCATCGAATCAGCACTACGCCCCTCGATCGTATGATCCCCACAAGCATCCCACGGCTTATCACTAGTCTCTGCGGATTATCAGCGACGTCCACCTCGGGCATGGCTACCGCTAGGCTACCGCTAAAGCGAGGCCGCAGCCTCTGCATCCAGCAACCAAAGCAAACGTCCGTCCACTGGACTGATCAATTGCACCGGCAGGACCTTGGGCTGATAGGGTCCCGCCAGCCCCAGTTGTCTCACGATTAGAGGAAACAGATCTGGTGGGGTAGCCAGATAGAAAAGTCAATTAGCCGGAGCCCCAGTCTCGGCACTGATCTCCGCCAGCCGCCCAGCAAGATGACTATATGTCTCAGTATCATCGTACGCGCCGGCCAGATAGGTGTAGCGCTCAGCGAATCGTGGCCATAGTTGGCAGATGTCCGATCCAGGCTTATGCCGAGCATACTCGTCCACACCATCTAGTAGCCGCTCCCGGAACGCCTCGTTCGAGAGAGGAGTTCGGGCAACGCCAATTACGGGCACGTGGGAGGGCAACGATCCCTCGCACGCCAGGCTATGCATGGCCGGCACCACCTTCCGCCGGGTCAGATCCCCCGAAGCCCCAAAGATCACTACTACGACAGACCCTGCTTTTGACGTTTTCTGATTCATGGCTATCTATCCTCTCCAACATGAGACGTCTTTTCTCGTCTGGGACAGTTGCGGTAATGAGCGCAGGATGGTGCACCAGCCGCAAGCAAGAACAAGTAATGCCTAATTTACCACATCTCCGACGTGACCGCCAGGGTGGTCTCTTCGTGGTAATGTATCCTTCGGTGAGGAATCTGGCGACTCATCACGCCACGGAATTTGAAGGAGAATCGCGGAAATTGACACGAATCCAGAAGGAGGGTACCATGTCGGCACCATTGACAGCCCGAGGTGAGTGCGCGGATCGGCGAGGTGTCCCTTGTCCCCAATACTCCAGAGAGCGAAAACGAAACTGAAGGCGAAGTGGACCCCACGCACCGTACAGGAGCGCAACGCCCTCTATCTGTACGCTACGACAGCCATGATGGGGCTTGAACAGGCCGGCATCATGACCTACATGCCGGTTTTCCTGGCCCGTTTGGACGCCTCGGCGGAGCAGATCGGCCTGCTCACCTCCATACCCGCTATCGTGAGCATGATCGTCCTGATTCCAGCGGGGCTCCTTGCTGAACGGATCCCGAATCAGGTTCAGCTCCGAGGACACAGTGGGTTTCTGATGCGCTCGTCGTTCCTGCTGATGTCCATCGCCCCCTGGGTCTTTGCTGCCTCCGCTATCCCCTCCGTGGCCATCGTCCTCTGGTCTCTCCGAGCCCTTGGCTTCGCCGTGGCCAACTCCGCCTGGATGACCGTCATGACCGACGCGATTCCCGCCCGTCAGAGGCCGCGCCTAAACAGCATTCGCTGGGCGATGTTGAGCGTCGTCAGCGCCGTCCTGGCTGCCGTCTTCGGGGGCATGCTGGACGTGATCGTTTTCCCGCTCAACTATCAGGTACTCTTCCTAATCTCCTTCGCAGGAGCGCTCTTGAACCTATACTTCTTCTCCCGAATCCAGGTACCCCCCCTGCAGACCAAGCCTAAGGGAGAGTGGCACATTGGCAACCTTGGGCAAGGGATACGATCATACCTCTCTTCTATTACGGAGTGCCGCGAGTTCGTCCGATTCTTGCTGGCCACGACAGCATTTCGGATCGCAGTCAACATGTCGATACCATTATTCAGCCTTTATTGGGTGAACGAGTTACAGGCCACTGATAGCTGGATCGGCCTTCGCAGTACAGCGGGGTACACGGCTCTAGTGATCGGGTACCTGACGTGGGGAAGAATCGCAGGCCGCATCAAGCATCGCCGCGTTCTCTTGATATCGGTCCTATTGTACGGCCTCTATCCGATCTCGACCGCACTGATCCCTTCAACGCCCTGGCTTCTTCCGGTAGCCGTCATCTGGGGAGTTGCCCTCTCGGGCGTGGACATGGGGCTCTTCGATCTCATGCTGGCGGCCGCACCCAAGGACAAGATGCCGCGTCTCTCTTCCGTCCTCAATCTGGTATCCAACGCCGCCGCCTTCATCGGCCCCATGCTGGGCGTCATGCTCAGCAACGCCACATCCGTTCGAACCGCGCTCCTGGTGATCGGCGCGATTCAGTTACTCTCCACCATTACCTTCCGCCTGTTGCCCTCCGACGTGTAGTCTGGCACGGAGAGGACGAGCACGGCAGCGATCAGCGCGGTCTCACGTTCCCGGACCGCTAGAAAGGTCGTGAGAGTTTAGAACTTGCCCCTCAAAACAGACTCGCTCGACGCTGACAATGGGACCGGACTAGGTTTGCCCCATCTGGCCGTGGCAGCGCGGACTCCCGCAGCACATCTCTATGGTCTCGTTGATCCAATGCTCTCTGCATTCGCGGAATGCGTCGCTCTACTACTGCCGCAGCGTTCCAGTACCGAATAAGGCCATAATGGGTTTGACCAATTCCGTCAGCTTTCCCGGAGGTTCCAAGCCGTGTTTTAGCATAGCCTGGTAGGGGATTAACGCGATTATTTCTGAATACTCTAGCCCCAGAGAATATGCAGACGTTGTTAGATAACTGAACCTGTTCTTGCCAGGATTGACATTCACCTCAATGTAGTACAAACCAGTGGAGTCACCCCTGATATCAATTCTGGTCATGTCTTTGCAGCCAATCCCTGCGATGATGCTTCTAGCATCGGAATACACCTTTCTAATGGTTTCTGGGGGAAGGTCCACAGGCAACTTTAGATAGTATTTCTCATCTTTTATGTCGTGAGTCAAGAACCTGAACCTTCCCTGGGCAGCAGGTATCTGTGGTAAATCAATCTCTGTTATCGGCAGTTCGGCTACTCTTCCATCGTGAGATATGAGCATCGGGACCGTGAATTCTTCTGCGTTCTCGTCTCCGATGTACCTTTCTACAAGGGCAGGTTCATCGAACTCGCGGTGTATTCGCTCAGCCCTTTCTCTTATTGATTCAAGATCGTCAGCGCTCACAACAGAAGAATCATCTATTCCCCTGCTGTTTCCTTGAAGCAATGGCTTGATGATGACATAGCTGCCCCAATGACCATTCTTGTAGATTGGTGAGTAATCGCCAGGATAGACAACATAGGATACAGGGGTTGGCAATCCAAGCCTTCTAAAAAGGTCTTTTGTCGCCTCTTTGTCGAGACCTATACCCAATGCTTCAGAGCCTGGCCCAGTGTGCATCATCCCGACCTTTTCTATGACACTGACAGTGAATACATCTTTGCCAGACTCAGTTGGCGTGAATTCGTTGAGCCAGAACACCAGTGGCGGTGAGGGTCTGTTTGCGATCTCTCTAAGCCTGAACTCGAGTGTGTCGTCAGCTTTGACAAGCAGAACAGTGTTGTCTGTTTCTTCCAGCAATCCAGCCACGTACTCCACAGTGTCCAGGCTTGCCCAAAAAGGAGTGCGACCTTCGGGCGTGTATCCCCAACGCGGGTCATAAGTCAAAGCGATTTCCATTCTTCCTCTCTATCGCCTTCCGCACACGGGTAGTGCCTTTCTTGCCTACGTCGTGAAGACTCTCAACGACCAGTCTTGGCTTCATCCCCTGCCCCGGCAGGCTCACGCCGGCAGCCCGGCTGAGCCGGTCATCCAGCGTACGGGCCGGGGCAGCGGCCCACCGCTCGCGGTCACTCCCGGACTGCCGCTAGTTCAGCCGTACAGACTATTCGCGTTCCTGCCACCTCCGAAC
>JAKLPW010000089.1 GCA_022013675.1 Anaerolineae bacterium
AAGAAGGGACGTGCCATCTATATCGTAGACTTCGAACCTGAAGGGGTGGAGTAGAATCCTGCACTTCAGTTTCTCGGTAGTGAGCACAATGTGCTCTTCCGTTGCCTCCATCACCTCGAAGCGCACACAGCAATCTATGCTCTTGGGAAGTTCAGTACCCGGTCTGCTCAGTTGCAGGTGCAGGATCTGGGAAGTGGGGAAGCACAGACTCACGGCTAGACATATAGGCGGATCGCCAACCCTGCACTCCAGTACCAATTGGCGAGACCCAAAGTCATAGCGGGCTGCTGCTTCCACTGGTGACCAATCGGCAACGACGAAATCGAAATCCTCAGTGGAGAGTTGTTTCCTGCCCTGCCGAACGCAGAGTCGGTAGGTGATCCGATCTCGATAGCCAAAGGACGGGAGTTCGACGCGCCAATAGCTGCGATCCTTGGTATCTTGCTCCCAATGGCCCTCCGCTAGATACTCTTTAGGTGATCCTTCTATCCTCCAAATGCCCCACACGGCTTCTGCGACCCCAGGGGGCCATGTTGTCACGCCTAGCGCCACGGATTCACCGGCCACGGGGACGCGGGGGAAACGCTCTGTGGGTTCCTGTTCGTACGGATGCTCCAGGCCACAAGGATCATGAAACAGCCCTTGAAGAGCTGTAGCAGCGCTCATTGACTATGGTGCCCTTTCCTGAGTAGAGCCGCGGCAAGGGGCAACGCGGCGCTGCCCCTTGCCTGGATCACAAGACCTTCTACTTCATCAACTCCTCGATTTGAGTTTTAGCCTGATCGAGCGCCTCCTGAGGTGTGAGTTGCCCTAGCTTCACCTGGTCCAGGAGCAGACCCACGGTGTCCTGCATCTCGGCCTGGCGTTCGATGACCGGTGGCACGATGGCGTACTCCAGGGACTGAAACACCGCTGCTCGATTGTCCGGCGGGCTTTGCTTCAGATAGTCCTCGAAGAGAGCCGGGTTATCCAAGGTCGGCAGTTCCCAGCCCGACTTCACGCGGATAGAGGCCATCTCGGGGCTACTAGTGAAGAACTTCACCCATTCCCAGGCTTCCTCGGGATGCTTCGTTGCAGCAAAGACCGACAGGGCATTAGCGAAGAAGTGCGTTGCGTGTTCCTCCATACCCGGTTCCACCTGAATGTCCCATTCGAAGGGGGAATCCGCGTAGGCAGCAAACATCCAGATGCCAGTCACCTCCATTGCCAGGTTACCGGCTTTGAAAAGGTCCCCGGAAGAAACACCGCCCAGCTCGGCGTCGGTGGGCATGACGTGGTGCTTACTCACGAGGTCGATCATCGTTTGCAGCGCCTCTACACACTGTGGAGAGTTGAGGGTGACTTGGGTCTTGTCCTCGTTGAAGAAGCTGCCATTATTCTGAGCAACCTTCTTGTAGAACTCCCAGAACTGTATGGGGGAGTAGAGACCCCAGACACCAGCGTCAGCATCGGTCATCTGCTCCGCTGCAGCGACGGCATGCAGCTCGGCTTGCCGGAGACCTTCTCCACCGTTGTCCTTTTCTACAACAAGGACCTCTTCGATGCGGCGGGGGTAGCCTATCCGGCGAGCGACTGGACCTGG
>JAKLPW010000090.1 GCA_022013675.1 Anaerolineae bacterium
CGAGGTCTCCTGACCGAACCCTCCCAGTTGGGTGAGGTCTCCCGACCGATCCCTCCAGTTGGGTGAGGTCTCCTGACCGAGCCCCTGACGGACAGTCCTTTGCGCCCTTAGCGCCTTTGCGTGAGCAACAGCTGCTAGGCTGCCAAGGACACCAAAATAGAGATATAGATCCTACTAGGACTTACATCGTTCATCAAGAGCCTGACCGCTGACTGCTGATCGCTTCTTCCTCAGAAACTCCGAGCGTGAGGCTTGACAAACCTCCAATACTGACTATAATTACAGTCATAATGTCACCGAAGCGACGCTTTCGTCTGATCTATGCGCCTGAAGTCAAGCAGCACCTGAAAGCAATTGAGCGCAAATACCATGCGCTGATTCGCGCTGAGATCGAGGCGCGATTGCAGTTAGAACCTGATCTGGAGACCAGGAATCGCAAGCCCCTCGTGCGGCGCATTGCGTTCGAGGCGGAGTGGGAGCTTCGTTTAGGGCCCAACAACCGGTTCAGGGTCTTCTACACGATAGATCGGGATCAAGGCGACGTGTGCATCTTGGCAATAGGGGTGAAGGAAAGAAACCGCTTGTTCGTCGGCGGAGAGGAAGTGGAGCTATGAAGATCGCACCCGTAGCAGATGTTAAGGCGCGGTTCAGCGCCTACTTGAAGGCATCCACGGAGGGGCCGATTATCGTGACGCGCCACGGGAAACCGGTGGCGGTAATCCTCTCAGTTGAGGATGAGGACGAGTTGGAACGACTGGTGCTGGCCTACTCCCCCAAGTTCAGGGCGATTCTGGATGCTTCGAGGCAGCAGATTCGTGAGGCCGGCGGTCTGGAGCACGAGGATTTCTGGCAGCAGGTGGAAAGAGAAGCGCCATAGAAAGGCGACTGGATTGATACCTGGGTCATGCGAGAGGAAGATCTTCTATGCGAATCCCTTTCCCCTTGCGGAGCTCTGCTCTGGCTGCGTCGACTCGGGCTAGAAACCTGGGATCATTCTCGAGCCGGTAATCAAACCAATCGTCTTCTGTCTCAAAGCCAATCAGCACGCCCGCTGGTTTGCCGTGGCGCGTGACGATAATCCTCTCCTTCTCTGCCAGTCGCAAGTATTCCGAAAAACGGTCCTTGACTTCTGACAACTTCACTCTTCTCATCTCTCTTCTTCTCCCATCTCTTCTAGCCAGATGGCAGCCTTGGACTTCGATATGACGTCCAGTATCTCTACCACCTGTCCGGCGACGTCGTAGAACACACGGATCTCATCAAGACGTAATCGGTACTGAGGCTGGCTGATGCCACGCAGACGCCTTATTCGGCTCTTGCTTGTCCTCTCGGGCTCATACCTGAGATGTCTCTCAATCCCATCTCGTACAATGACGTGGTCTCTTGCCGATAGACGTTTCAAGTCCTGAACGGACTCTGGTGCAAAGACGATTTCGTATCTCATTCTAGCCAGAGTATAGCCAGATTCCTTCTTGCGGTCAAGCTGGGTGTCTTGCAGTACTGCACGTGGGCCTTGACGTAGCCACGTCGAGCGTTGGCCCCAGGCTCATCGGACTTCCATCTATGCCCAGGGCAATCGCACTTGGCTCAAATCGCCAGTGCCGTAATGCCTGCACGTACTACTCAACTGCCAGTTCCAGAGCAACCAGGATCATCCGACGTGCTCCCTCCCTCGCAAGTACATCCAGCGACCGCGTGATTTCTAGGACTTGGCTTTCCTCGTCATTTGTGGTATTCTTGTACATGGTGTATTCTTTCGATGGCTTCTTGCCGTTCTAGGAATATGGATACTCCAAGGATACGCCACCTTCTCTATTCCTGCAATCCACAACTTTTGATCATATCTCGCTCAGACATCCGGTGCAGATAGCTTCTGAAAGAAAGTTGACCTATGAAGATCGCAGTATGTTTGGTTGCTTCTCTCCTCTACTCCCTGTTGTTTGTCTTCTCCTTGCGAGGGAAGCGCAGGGTGAATCGCATCTTCTCGGCTTATCTATTGGGCATGGGGCTGTGGACCTCTACCTCGGTCATGTGGTTTGCTGATTTTCCTGTGCTCGGCGACCTGCCCTGGCTTCAGGCGGGGATGTTCTTTTCCATCATTGCCTGGATGCTCATGTGCCGGCTGTTCGTGGCCATTCTTGGTTTGGACTCTGTGCCGGCCATCAGAGCTGGCCTGTGGGCCATATACGGCCTGGGAGGGCTTCTCTTGATAGGCGCTCTCGGCGGCCAGCTCGTCCACGTCACCCGTATAGAGAGGGGCCATTTCGATGTTCAGTTCGGCGGCCTCATATACCTCTTCTTTGCACTTGCAGGCCTGAGCGGCGTGGCTTTCGCTTTCTTGTTTGCACGGGCTATCCCCAAAACGGATGATCACAATCAGAGAAACCGGCTGTTCTACGTCGCCATTGGCAATATCCTGATCGTAATCGGGGGCCTTGCCAACCTCTCGCCCCAACTGCGCCCGATTCCCTTCGACGTCCTATATAGCGTGATTGCTGCGCTCCTGATGGCCTACGCCATCTATCGCTACCAACTCCTGGACGTGACCTTTGTCGTCCGCAAGGGGTTGCTTTACTTCATCCCCACTGCCATCATCGGCACCTTGTACTTCGTCATCATCATCTTCGCCGTGCAGGTCCTCCAGGCTTTCCTCGGCTACCATATCCTCCTCCTCTCCCTTCTGATAGCAGTCGTCACCGTTATGGTCGTCCAGCCCCTGCGAGAGAGGGTTCAGGCTTGGGTGGACAGGCTCTTCTTCCGGGAGAAATACGATGCCTACCTGATGCTTCAGAAGCTCGCCCGGGAGGCAGCGTCCATCATTCGCCTCGAGGAGCTGCTGGACATGATCTTCGAGGAGTTGGCCGAGACGATGCATATCGCACGAGTGGGCGTTTTCCTGAAGGAGGAGAGTGCGGGAGACTTCCTCCTGGCGGCGCAGAGAGGACTCGACGAGGAACTCGCTCACCTGAGCCTGAGGAAGGACCACACCATCGTCGACTGGCTGGTGCGGGAAAGAGGTATTCTGACCAGACACGAGATGGACGTGGACGTGCATTTCAGAGCCCTCTGTGACGAGGAGAGGGAGGAATTGGAGCGGATGGATGTGGAGCTCTTCATCCCCCTGAGGGCCAAGGACGAACTGGTGGGGATTCTCGCAGTGGGCCCAAAACTCTCGGAGGTGACGTACTCCCAGGACGATCAACTCACCCTTGCCACGTTGGCCGACCAGGTCGCCATCGCCATCGAGAACGCCCGGCTGTACAAAGAGGTCCAAGAAGAACTGGCCGAGCGCAAGCGGGCCGAAGAAGAACGCGAGAAGCTGCAGGCGCAGTTGACCCAGGCCCACAAGCTGGAGTCCATCGGCCGACTGGCGGGCGGCGTGGCGCACGACTTCAACAACATGCTGAGCGTGATTCTGGGCTACACGGAGCTGGCCCTAAAGCAGGTGGACCCGGCCCAGCCGCTCTTCGCCGACCTGGGGGAGATTCGCAAGGCTGCCAATCGCTCCGCTAGCCTGACCCGGCAACTGCTGGCTTTTGCCCGTAGGCAGACCATCGCCCCCAGGGTGCTCGATCTAAACGAAACCGTGGAAGGGATGCTCAAGATGCTGCGGCGGCTCATCGGCGAGGACATTGATCTGGCGTGGCTGCCGGGAACGGGCGCGTTACTGGTCAAGATGGACCCATCGCAGATTGATCAGATCCTGGCCAACCTGTGCGTCAACGCTCGCGACGCCATCGAAGGGGTGGGCAAGGTCGCCATCGAAACGGACACGGTGACAGTTGACGAAGACTACTGCGCCGACCACGTGGGGTTTGTTCCCGGCGAGTTCGTTCTATTGGCTGTCAGTGATGACGGCTCCGGCATGGACAAGGAGACCCTGGACAACATCTTCGAGCCCTTTTTCACCACCAAGGGGGTGGACGAGGGCATCGGTCTGGGGCTAGCCACGATCTACGGCAGCGTGAGGCAGAACAACGGCTTCATCAATGTGTACAGCGAGCCGGGCAAAGGCACCACTTTCAAGATCTATCTGCCCCGGTACGTGGGCCAGATCGTTGAGGATCAGATGGCGAGTGCTACCCCGATTCCCAAGGGCCGCGGCGAAACGGTGCTGGTGGTGGAAGATGAAGTCTCTATCCTGAAACTGGCCGAGAAAATCCTGGACGCATTGGGCTACAGAGTGCTGACCGCCGAAACATCGGCCGAGGCTCTGGACCTGGCCGGCAAGCACACCGGCGAGATATCCCTGCTAATAACCGATGTGGTCATGCCCGAGATGAACGGGCGGGACTTGGCCGAACGGCTGCTGTCGATTTGTCCGAACCTGAAATGCCTGTATATGTCCGGCTACACGGCCAACGTGATCGCCCGCCGGGGTGTGCTGGACGAGGGTGTCAATTTCATTCAAAAACCATTTTCGACAAGTGACCTGGCCAACAAGGTGCGCGAGGCGCTGGATAGCAGATAAGGAAGGCAGAAGATCGAAATTCAGCTATCAGGTCGTTGGTGTGTCCTGAAGCTGTCAACTGCTAGCCGGTGGAAGTCCGGTCGCGATAAGGGTCAGGCAACTGCCGTGCTCCCTCCCTCGCAAGTACATCCAGCGACCGCGTGATTTCTAGGACTTGGCTTTCCTCGTCATTTGTGGTACCTTTGTACATGGCGTATTCTTTCGATGGCTTCTTGCCGTTCTGGGAATATGGATGCTCCAAATCCTGGACCGATCATCCTGCCCACTGGACAGAGATCCACTGGGACTAGCTCAGCCTGACGGGATGGGGGGCAGGTGGGCAATCCAGGATGATGTGGGAATGGACATGTGGACAAGCAACAAACTCACTGACAAAGCCCAAATCCCGGCTTACTTGGAGGCTGACCGCCAAAGGCTGACCGCTGATAGCTGACCGCTTCTTCCTTTGAGCCTACCCGTGGATCAGCGCTGGCAGGCAACGCGTGCACACCCACAGGCTTTCGCCTGCCTTTCGACACGGGAGCAACACCTGGATATCCTCACCCGCGCCACAGATGTGGCAGGTCTGTTTGATGTAGGTTGTGCCGCGCTTGACCATCTCTGCCTCGGCGGCATGTTCGTCGAAGGCCGGGGCCTCGCGCTCTTCAATGGTCAGCGCGCCGGTGGGGCACACCCCGATGCAGAAGCCCGCGCCATCACAGAGTTCCTCGCGTATCACTTTCGCCTTTCCGTTGACCATCTGAATAGCGCCCTCGGCACAAGGCGCTACGCACACGCCACAGCCGTTACACAGTTCCTCGTCAATACGTACGATCTGTCGAATCATGTTTTCCTCCATTGGATGATATTGGGAATCGGGAAAAGGTCCAGCATGGTACGCGTGGTTCTTGGAACACCCAACACGACCCGCCGCCTACCCTCCCCGTTCGTTTGAGCCATACCATTATAGGGTATATCCAGTTTGGTGTCTGTGACAAAAGTCTCATCATCTACATACTATCGTCATTGTCAGCGCGGACAAGATGTGGTAAGATGGTGGTGTATAGGAGCGAGGCAAGCGGCGTTCCCGCGTGCTACACATCTGTCTGCTGCCCCGCTTGTCTCGCCCCTATTTGGGAGGTACGATGAATCACAAGAGACCGATCCCGAAAATGTTCGGCCTGACGTTGGTCTTGCTGCTTCTCGTTGCCTGCGGCACTCCCCGGCCGATGCCCACGCCGGCCGGGATGGCACCTACCTCTACACTATCCCCGACCTCGACGCCCGCTATCACACCTGCCTCTACACTATCCCCGACCTCGACGCGCGCCATCACACCGACGGATCAGGGCCACGTGGCCGGTCCGTCGGATGAGCCTCTCCAGAGCGAAGCCGAAAGGGAGGCCGCGACGCTCGGCAGTCTCGAGCAGGTGGACGACTATCCGCTCTACACGATGCGCTACTACGCCGACTATGGCTGGAGAGCAGCAGTAATTGATCGTGCCGACGGAGCTTGGGCCAGCCACGTAGTGCCTCTGCTAGAGACCTTCGGCGAACGAGTATCGGCGGGCGGACGACTGCCCACGGGTGAACCAGTACCCGCCTGGGCCTGCTCGCTTTTCGCGGCTCTCGGCGATGCGGATAACATGCTCTACGGGCGCAACTTCGACTGGCAATTCAGCCCGGCCCTGCTCTTGTTCACCGACCCGCCCGACGGCTACGCTTCAGTCTCCATGGTGGACATCGCCTATCTGGGGTTCGAAGGTGCCAGGGCAGGCACACTGACCGATCTACCTCTCGCCGAGCGTCTGCTGCTCCTGGACGCGCCGTTCTGGCCCTTCGATGGCATGAACGAGCGCGGCCTGGTCGTCGGTATGGCCGCAGTGCCGGAGAGCGAGGTGCCCTAC
>JAKLPW010000091.1 GCA_022013675.1 Anaerolineae bacterium
GGTCGTTTTCAGTTTCTCTATGAAGTCCATGATCTACGCCTTGCCTAGTACGGCAGCTAAGAGCGCCATACGAACATACATGCCATTCTCCATCTGGCGGAAGTAGGCAGCACGCGGGTCGGCGTCCACGTCATAGTGGATCTCACCTACCCTTGGGAGAGGATGCATCAGAATCATCTTTGGCTTGGCTCTAGACATCAAGTCTGTGGTCACTTCGTAGAGATTGCGCACGCTCTCGTATTGGGTTAGATCGGAAAATCGCTCTTTCTGTACTCTAGTCACATAGAGCACGTCTACGGTCTCGATTATATCCTCAATGGCGTGCGTTTCTCGAACGGGCTTCCCCAGAGCGATCACCTCATCTCTGACCTCTTCCGGCAGACGAAGGATGTCCGGGGAGACGAAACTCATTTCCACGTCGTAGAGGCAAAGGAGACGAGCCAAGGAGTGCACCGTCCGTCCGTATTTGAGGTCGCCGGCCATAGCGATGTGGAGCCCGTCCACTCGGCCAAGTTCTTGCTGGATGGTGAAGAGGTCGAGCAATGCTTGGGTGGGATGCTCGCCCACACCGTCACCGGCATTGATGATCGGCTTGCGGGAGTACCGTGCCGCTATTTGAGAAGCTCCTACCTCCGGATGGCGCAGCACCACTAGATCGGCGTAGGCTTCCAGTGTGCGAATGGTGTCGGGCAACGACTCGCCCTTGGTCACCGAGGAGTAGCGTACCTCGTTGATGGGGATCACCGATCCGCCCAGCCTCTGCATAGCTGCCGCGAAAGAAGAACTGGTTCGCGTGCTGGGCTCGTAGAAGAGATTGGCCAGGATGCTGCCCTTGAGCAAATCAGTGGCTCCAACTCGCCGAACGATGGCCTCCATCTCTTCTGCGACTCCAAAGATATAGTCCAGGTCTTCTCGCGCGAATTGCTTGACCGACAAGATGTCACGTCCGTAGAAACCGTTGTGCATGGTGGGTGATAGACCCACTCTCTTTGTGCTGCCGTTGACCTTTGTGACCATTTTGGTTTTTCCTCCCTGGATGAGTTGGCTCTTTTGTGTTTGTCTCGATATCAGCTATCAGCAATCAGCTATCAGCAATCGGCTATCAGCAATTGGCTGCCAGCTGGCAGCTATCAGCTTGGCCCGCTAAGTATGATTACGGAACTCCGTCTGATTCACGGGGAACCCTTGAACCATATCGTGGCCCGTGCCAGGAGCTGCGCATATCTTGCCTAGCTCGAAAGCCATCTGCCCCCTGAACCATGTCCTCACTACACGCCCTAGCACCCACATATCCTCGAAGGGGGTCCATCCACATCGAGTCTGGAGTGAGCAGTTGGATAGCTGATAGCGTGCGTTTGGGTCTACTTCGATCCAGGTGTCCGGCGGTGGGGTGATGGGGAAGATGCGAAGTGGGTTCAGGTAGGTGAGTTCGATCAGGCGGGATATGTCCAGCTTGCCTTGATCTACAGCCGTGAGTAGTAGAGGCAAGGCTGTTTCGAGTCCGGGCACCCCTGGAGGTGGCTCTGCTCCGAGTTTCTCTTCGCGCGTGTGGGGGGCGTGATCCGTGGCGATGCAATCAACGGCGTCCAGATGCTGCCAGAGGGCCTCCCGATCATGAGGAGTGCCCAAGGACGGTTTCATCATCCCAAAAGGCCCCAGACGCTTTGCGTCCTCGACGGTGAAGAAGAGGTGATGGGGTGTTACTTCGAAAGTGACGGGTAGACCTTGTTCTTTTGCCGCCAGAATCAGTCTGAGGTTCTCCTCCCGGCTAACGTGGCAGATGTGCAGTCGCTGAGAGTGGCGCGCGGTGAGAGAAAGAGCTTGTGAAAGGGACTGGGTACTCTCAGCGTGAACGCAGATGGGACCCGGCCCGGGCCAACGTTCCCAGATAGGCTCCAATAGGGCGGGATGCTGGATGCAGAGGTCACCATAGGTGTTGTCAAGATACAGCTTCAAGCCTGCGGCGCGGTTCCCCAGCTTGTTCAGCGCGTCCAGGTTGCGCCCATCGGAGCCCAAGAAAAGGCCGAAATCGCATCGCGATTTCGACCGGTAGAGCTTGTGTTTGAGAGTGAAAGAGTCAGCGTCGGTAGTGGCTGGGTTCGTGTTAGGCATCTCCAGGACGCCGACTACGCCGCCCGCCAGGGCTGCTGCTGTGCCGGAGGTCACACTTTCCTTGTGAGTACCCCCGGGTTCGCGCAGGTGAACGTGCGCGTCAATCATCCCGGGCAGTTTGAGTGTGGTCATCGCCTCTCACGTTCGCGTGCAATATGCTTCGTGTGATTTCCCATAAGGCAACCGAAGACAGAAAAAAAAGCACTCCCTGCGGGTTGTTTCACCCGAGAGTGCTCGCTTATGATTCTGATTGACCCGGTGGCTAGTATGCTTATCCATCGGGATTTGATTATACCACGAATGTGGAAGGAGGGCAAATCGAGATTAGAGGTTTGCTCGTAATCCTCATTGGTGCTAAAATATAAAGTTGCTTCTAGCAGGGATGTCCCTGCGTTGACGGAATAGTGTGTTCGTGATATCATTAGAACAAAAGTTCGGAGTTCGGATAATCCAAACATGTCGCAAGATAAGATAGTTATCCGTGGCGCTCGTCAGCACAACCTGAAGAACATTGACGTCGAGATCCCGCGAGACAAACTCGTTGTGATCACGGGCGTATCTGGTTCTGGCAAGTCATCCCTGGCGTTCGATACCATCTATGCTGAGGGGCAGAGGCGCTATGTCGAGTCGCTCTCAGCTTATGCCCGCCAATTCCTGGGCCAGATGAACAAGCCGGATGTGGACCATATCGAGGGGTTGTCTCCCGCCATCAGCATCGGCCAGCGCGGTGGTACTCGTAACCCTCGATCTACCGTTGGGACAGTGACTGAGATCTATGACTTTCTGCGCTTGCTCTACGCGCGGGTTGGCATTCCTCATTGCCCGTATTGTGGTCAGGTGATCCGCCGGCAGACCTCAGAGCAGATCGTGGATGCTATCCTCAAGCTACCTAGCGGAACCCGTATGCTGATCTTGGCTCCCCTCATGAAAGATCGCAAAGGCGAACACAAGCGCGTCTTTGGGGACATCCGTAAGGCTGGTTACGTTCGGGTGCGTGTTGATGGGGAGATCTACGACGTCAATGGCGAGATTCCACTGGACCGCTACAAGATGCATACTATTGAAGCTGTCGTAGATCGACTGGTAGTTCGGGCTGAGGGAGATGAGGCATCGGAACTGGAATCGACCGACCGTACCCGTCTCGCCGATTCCGTTGAAACGGCGCTGAAACTCGGGGCGGGGGTGGTGATAGTCTCTATTGTCAACGGGGAGGATCATCTATTCTCCGAGCACCTGGCGTGTGTGAAATGCGGTATCAGCCTGTCCGAGATTGAGCCGCGAACCTTCTCGTTCAACAGCCCCTACGGAGCATGTCCCGCTTGTTCGGGGCTGGGAACCCAGATGGAGATCGATCCCGATCTGGTCATCCCTAATAAGAAACTGAGTCTTGGAGTGGGAGCAATACGCTCCTGGAATCGTGCTAGTACCAGTGAAGGCTATTACCAGCAGCTTCTAGAATCTGTGGCCAGACACTATGGTTTCAGCATGGACCTGCCCGTCGGCGAGTTGACTGATGACCAACTGAGCATTGTTCTATATGGCAGTGGCACAGATACGATTGAACTGCGTTACAAGAATCGGTCGGGACGCATCCGAACCTACGACACCACATTTGAAGGCGTCATCCCCAATTTGCGACGCCGGTACAGGGAGAATACTTCCGAGTATGTCCGCGATCTCATTCAGCAGTATATGACCGTTCTGCCCTGCCCAGTTTGTAAAGGGGCACGGCTTCGTCCAGAGAGCCTGGCAGTCACCGTAGCTGGCAAGTCGATTGTGGATGTGACCAGGATGTCGATAGGCGAGGCCAAGCAGTTCGTGGATGGGCTTACGGCGCACCTTTCTGAGCGTCAGCAGATTATCACTCGCCAAGTCATCAGGGAATTGGCTGCGAGACTGCGGTTCACGATTGACGTGGGACTGGATTACTTGACCTTGGATCGGACTTCGGGCACTCTCTCGAGTGGAGAAGCGCAGCGTATTCGTCTGGCTACTCAGATTGGCTCGCAGCTCATGGGAGTGCTCTACATCCTCGATGAGCCTAGTATTGGCCTGCATCAGAGAGACAATCGCAGACTCTTGGAGGCGCTCTGGAACTTGAGAGATACTGGCAACACTGTGCTGGTCGTTGAGCATGATGAAGAAACCATGCGCTCGGCTGACTGGATCGTAGATCTTGGCCCGGGGGCGGGGGAACATGGTGGCGAGGTTGTCTGTGCAGGGACCATTGATGATATCATTGCCTGCCCGGGGTCTATCACGGGGCAGTACCTTTCGGGATCTCGGCGGATTGCGGTTCCTGGAAAGCGGCGTAGCGGCAATGGACAGGTCTTGGTTGTTGAGGGGGCTGCGGAGCACAATCTCAAACACATAGATGTGCGCTTTGGACTGGGCAAGTTCGTCTGTGTCACCGGCGTGTCTGGATCGGGGAAGACCAGCCTCTTGATGGATGTGCTCTACAGACGACTGGCGCAGGTGTTGCACCGAAGTCGAGTGGTACCTGGCGAGCATGATGACGTTGTGGGCATTGAGTACATTGACAAAGTCATCAACATTGACCAGTCTCCCATCGGACGGACCCCGCGCTCCAATCCGGCGATCTACACCAATGTCTTCACCTATGTCAGGGAACTATTCGCTTCGTTGCCTGAGTCAAAGATGAGGGGCTACAAACCCGGACGTTTCTCCTTCAATGTGAAAGGGGGACGGTGCGAGGCTTGCCGCGGCGAAGGGATTATCAAGATTGAGATGCAGTTCCTGCCGGATGTCTACGTACCTTGCGAGGTGTGCCGGGGCAAACGCTATGATCGGGAGACCTTGCAGATCCGCTACCGGGGCAAGAACGTCGCCGAGATTCTGCAGATGACCGTGGAAGAAGCGATGAGATTCTTCGACCGTATTCCCAAGATTAAGCGCAAGCTGAAGACGCTCTACGATGTGGGATTGGGATATATTCGGTTGGGGCAGCCAGCGACGACCCTTTCGGGAGGTGAAGCCCAACGAATCAAGCTATCCCGCGAGCTGTCGAGGAAGTCAACGGGCAAGACGTTCTATATTCTGGATGAGCCTACGGTGGGGCTACATGCGGCCGATGTTAATCGCTTGCTGGGGGTGCTTATTCGTCTGGTGGATGCTGGTAACACCGTGGTGGTTATTGAACATAACATGGATGTGATCAAGAGTGCAGATTGGATCATTGATCTGGGCCCCGAGGGTGGGGACGCCGGAGGGGAAATCGTGGCCGAAGGTACGCCGGAGCAAGTGGCTCAGGTATCTCAGTCGTATACAGGCCAATTCCTGAGCAAGGTATTGGGGTTGGAGGCGATGAGAGGAGAACCTTCGATTAGTTCAAGCACGGGATCTTCTCTGAGTGTTGAGGAGAAGTAGGAGAGAGATGAGTCGATTCTATATCTGGACCATTGGCTGCCAGATGAATCGAGCGGATTCGTTGAAGGCCGCCGATGAACTGAAGCGTCGAGGCCACGTGCTGGTGGGGCGAGTGGAGGACGCCGGCATCATCGTTCTCAACACCTGCGTTGTACGCCAGAGCGCAGAGAACAAAGTCATTGGCCGTTTGACGTCCCTGAAGTCCCTTAAGAGAGGGCCTGATCGCTGTGCCATTGTTGTCATGGGCTGTTTCGTTGATGATCTTCATTCTCTGGAGCAACGGTTCCCTTATGTGGATGCCTTTCTAGCTCCGTCGGATATTGATGGGCTGGTGGACTTCGTAGAGCGTTGGGATGGCGGGGGCGAAAAAGTGCCTTTGGAGGGGAAGGCAGATCGAGTTCCGATGGCGTCACTCCTGCCGATTAGCTATGGCTGTGATCACCACTGCACGTATTGCATCGTGACGTTGCGAAGGGGACCGGAACGTAGCCGCCCGTTGACTGAACTAGTGCGAGAGGCAGAAGAACTGGTCGCACGGGGCGCTGTCGAGATTACCTTCCTAGGGCAGAATGTTGATTCATATGGGCATGATCTCCCTGGGCAGCCCAATCTGGCCGACCTGTTGCGGGCCATTCACGACATCGAGAGCTTGCAGCGGATTCGCTTCCTGACCTCACATCCAGCGGATTTTCGCTCAGAGATCACAGAGGCCGTCGCGGAATTGCCTAAGGTGTGCGAGCACTTTGAGTTAGCCGTGCAGGCAGGTGATGATCAGGTGCTGAGGCGAATGGGGCGAGGCTACACGGTGGATCAGTTTCGACAGCTCATAGCTCGTATCCGGGGACGCATCCCGGATGCGAGCATCGCCACCGATGTGATCGTCGGGTTCCCTGGTGAGTCTGTGGGACAGTTTGAAGGCACTGTGAGACTGATCAGGGACGTGCGTTTTGACGTTGTGCACATCGCGGCGTACTCGCCGCGCCCTGGGACCCGGTCTGCTCAATGGGATGATGATGTTCCGGCAACGGAAAAAACCAGGCGGCGGAGATTGCTGGAAGAGATCCAGGAACGTATCGCGGCAGAGATCAACGCCAGGCTGTTGGGACAAACCGTTGAGATACTAGTGGAGGAGAGGAACAAGGGAAAGTGGAGGGGGCGGACACGGACGAATAAGCTGGTTTTCTTCGAGGCGGATGGTGATTGGCTTGGAAGGCTTGTGTCGGTGGAGGTCACCTGGACTGGCCCATGGTCTATGCAGGGAAAGATCGGTAGCGACCAGAGTTGCCCGGTGTAGCTTGTCGGGAGTAGTCTTCAGGAGATGTAGCTCAATCTGTACTATTCCTTTCTTCGATCTCGAAAACTTAATCGCAGAGGCGTTCCCTCGAACGGATAGCGTGATCTTATCTGGTTTTCGAGATAGCGGCGATACGAAAAATGCACCAGTCGCTCATCATTCACGAAGAAAAGGATCGTGGGAGGGGACACCTTGGGTTGTGTGGCGTAGTAGATGCGCAAGCGCTTGCCCCATTTGGATGGTGGAGAGTGGCGCGCGACGGCATTCTGCACAATGCGGTTGAGCTCCCCTGTTGGAATACGGACGAGCCCTTGTTGGTGTACGCGCAGGGCTACATTCAGTGTTTGATCGACTCGCTGGCGTGTGAGAGCGGAAATGAAGAGCACTGGCACATAGGACATGAACTTGAGCGCCTCGCGTATCTTGGCGGTGTGGGCGAGCATGGTGTAGGAGTCTTTCTCAATTAGGTCCCACTTGTTGTTCACTACCACAACGCTCTTGTTCTCTTCTAGGATATAGCCCGCGATGTGAGCATCCTGCGCCGTCACACCCTCAGTAGCGTCAATGATTAGGAGTACTACATCCGCCCGATTGATCGCCTTCAATGCTCGCAGCACACTATACTTCTCTACCCCCGGGGCGATCCGACCGCGTCTACGGATGCCTGCCGTATCAATGAGCACCAGGGGTGATCCCTTCCAGAGAATCATTGTATCAATAGCGTCGCGCGTGGTTCCAGGGACGGGACTGACGATTTGGCGCTCCTTTCTTAAGAGTGCGTTGAGCAAAGAGGACTTACCAACGTTGGTGCGACCTACGATGGCAATTCTTGTGGCTTCAATCTCCTCGCTGTTCTCTCTGACTTCCTGCTTGAAGCTGGATACGATGACGTCCAGTAGGTCGCCTGTGCCTGTGCCATGGAGTGCGGAGATTGCGTATGGGTCCCCGGTTCCCAGAGCGTAGAACTCAAACGCGTCCAGACGACGAGCGGGGTTGTCTGCCTTGTTTACGGCCAGTATGATGGGTTTGTCAGTGCGACGAAGGATGTCAGATATGCTCTGGTCCTCGGTCGTCAGCCCATCCAGCACGTCGCACATGAAAACCAGGACATCGGCTTCCTCAATAGCGACGTAAGCCTGGTGGCGCACTTGTGAGATCATGTCGTCCGTATCGTCCAGGATCAACCCACCGGTGTCAATGACGGTGAACAGAATGCCGTTCCACTCGGTGTCGGCGTAGATCCTGTCTCGAGTAGTGCCTGGGATGTCTTCTGTAATGGCCTTGCGCTCTTCCACCAGGCGATTGAAGAGAGTGGACTTGCCTACGTTAGGTCGTCCCACGAGAGCAACCAAGGGCTTAGTCATGGTCCCCTCTCGGGCTGCGGAGTTGGAGTGGGTGTGGCTGTCTCCGTCGGCGTAGGAGTAACTTCAGCGGTGGGAGTCGTTACGGTTTCGGGTGAGGGGGTCGCCGTTGGTTCCTCCGTTGGTTGAAGCTCAATGGTGACTTCTATCGTTTCAGGTTGGATGTTCTTCACTTCCAGCTTGCTCCCCTCGGGTAGAAGAATGGTTGGCTCCAGTTTGTATGTGCCTACTCTCAAACCCAGCAAGTTGAGGACCACCTGCACGTCCTCAGAAGAGAGTGTCTGCAGTTCTGGCAATGGACCTGACAGGATGACGTCTACCCCTTCCGGCGAGAGGATCACTCTGAATCCTGTGCCCAGTCCCTGGTGCTCGACCCGCTGACGTATGGTCTGGCCCCCAAGCTGGGGCGTGATTTCTATGTGCACGTTGACGGTCTGGCCGCTGATATCTTCGCTGAACACCGATACTCCCTCCGGTAGGACTAGAGGCACCCGTCTAATGAGGGTCTCGTCAACGCCTTCGATGTCAATGGGATTCGTTACCAGGAAGCCGGACATTGCCTCAATGATCTGGGGTTTTCCGTAGACTGTGATTGAAGGGGGATCTACTGCTATGTTGCTTACCCAATATCCCGGCGCAGGGCTGCCGGTGGTTATTGCACTCACAGTGACATCCCGGTATCCTAGCTGCCGCTCAATCTGTACCTCTGTCTGCACCAGTGCAGGGGATACCTCCAGGCCTTCGACTATGTTGCCCATTGTGTCTCTGATAGTAGGGGCAAGCGCAAATTCGACGGTTTCCCGCGCGCCCTCCAACTGAATACTCAGAGTGGCTTGCTGCGCCTTCTCAATGATGCTACGAGGCCCTGAAACAGTGATACTAGCGGGCAGAACCGTCGGAGGGCGTGACACGTAGCCCAGAGGCACTGATTCGCTGTCCACGATGTGAGTGCTCACAGTTAGCCTCTTAGTGATCACCTCTTCGAGCGCAACATAGACTTGAGCAGGAGTATGCTCCAAGAACGTTACCACGGGATCGGTAGGGCAACTGACTTGCACCTCTGCTTCCGAAATGCCTTCTCCTACGTTTCGTAGATCAATGAAGGCATCGAAGCTTGCTGTGTCCAGGTTCTGCCAACTCGACTCGGGGGCCCGAATTTCTACATCTAGCTGACCATCAATGCTGTTCATGATCTGCAGATTTGAGGGCTTGTTCCTGATCTCAATGGGAATACCCTGAATGACACCCGTCTTGGGTGGGTCTGCCTCGTAGGTGGCCACGACCCAGACCAGGATCGCCAGGAACAAGGCCAGCATAACCGATCCTAAGTTGTCATATAGCGAAA
>JAKLPW010000092.1 GCA_022013675.1 Anaerolineae bacterium
AAGGGCATTCTGACCATCGATAAGCGCGAGTTGCACGATGTGATAGTGTCGGACGCGGCATTATCGGATGTAGACCTGGCCGTCGCTCAGCCAGGCGAATCGGCGAGGATAATCCACGTGTTGGACGCTGTTCCTCTCATTGCGAAGGTGAATGGCCCGGGACAGGAGTTCAGTGGGTTCTTTGGTATGCCAGAGACGGTGGGTACAGGAAGGACGAACATCCTAGACGGCGCTGCGGTGCTGACTTGTGCGGAGCTGCCCTGGGGAGCTGGCGGTCTGCTGATCCCTCGTGAGGGCGTTATCGATATGAGTGGCCCTGGGAGTTACTATAGTCCTTTTGCGGGTCTCCATAACGTCGTGTTGGGTCTGAAGTTGGAGGAAGGCTTCTCGGATCAAGAGTATGACACTGCTGTTCGTCTGGCAGGACTCAAGGCCGCCCGGTATCTCGCGAAGTGCGTCAACGAGCTCGAGCCTGATGAAGTTGAGGAGTTCGAGCTCGGTCCGGTCGATCCAGACCTTCCCAGGATCGGTTACATTCACCAGGTTCAGTCTCAGGGTCTCTTTGCCCGCTCGTTTGTCTACGGCAAGAATGTGGATGCGATTCTGCCCACCCTGATCCATCCCAACGAGATGATGGATGGCGCAGTTGTCAGCAGTAACTATGTCTATGCCTGCTACAAGACGCCAACCTACGTCCACTGTTATGATCCGGTGATGTTGAAACTGTACCGAGGGCATGGTGTGACTCACAATTTCGTGGGTGTGATCATCTCCCGTGGGCATCACTACACCTATGCAGAGAAGGTTCGTTCGGCCACCTATGCTGCCAACGTGGCAAGGATGGCGGGCTGTGATGGAGTGGTTATCACCTGGGAAGGTGGTGGCAACTCGATCATAGAGGCCATGACGACCGTGCAGAAGTGCGAGCAGATGGGCGTGAAGACGGCCATCGTTGCCTATGAGTTCGGGAACGATCCTGGCACGCAGTCATTGCTTCTCGACAGCGTGCCCGAAGCCGATCTGGTGATCAGCGCGGGAAGCACGGAACGCAGCATCAGTTTGCCAAAGATGGATCGGGTGCTCGGCGGTTCTGAAGATCTCCGACTCGACCCCGCCCTGGGAGGCGTCCAGATGCCTGCCGCCGGGCCTCTGGAGTTTGACCGATCTCACGTGATGTTCTGCTCGGCTAACCACACGGGATTTGGCTATCTGGCAGCGAGGGAATACTAGCACTGCTGGCTACGACAAGCCACCCTACGTCTAACGAGCAGGTGTGGAAGTACTGAGCCGAAGCTGAAGCGACTGGGGTGCCGGGCGGGTACGCGTCGGTATCCTACCTGTAAAGAGGACGATCAACCTCGTGACGACTATTCTTGATCGCGGGGTTGGTCGTCCTCTTCCGCTCTCTCCCGGCTGGCGGCAGAGAGCTGTTGCCATATCTCAGAAGATGCGAAGTAGCCCAATCGCACGGAGGCTGACTCAGCAGCAGTGCGAACACTCGCTTCGATTCGCTGCCGAGCTTGTACGTCGAAGCGCGCAATAGGGGCGTGGATTCCCATCGAAGCCACGCCCCTGCCCGTGTAATCGAGGATTGGGGAGGCGATGGCGAAAGACCCGGGGGCGGCAACATCACGGTCGCGGGCTACTCCGGCCCGTCGTATGGTAGCCAATTCAGCCAGGAGATTCTCCCGTTCCTCGTTATTGGGCAGACCTTCAAGAAAAATGACGGCCTCGTCGATAGACAGACGAGCCAGAAGAGCTTTGCCGAAGGCGCTCCGATGGGGAGGCAAGTGGCTTCCTCGGGGCATTGAGACGTGCAGCCCGGGCGCGCCTTCCACGCACTCCTGGAACAGGATCCCACCAGCGCTCAGTTCCGCCAACTGTGCCGTTTCCCCGGTGGCGTGGGCCAGACGCTGCACCTCTGCAAGCATCTCCAGAGAAGCGCTCACCCGGTGGCTGGCAGCGTGACCCAGATCAATCAATCGAGGCCCTAGCCGGTAGCGGCCAGTCTCTGGCTCTTGGATGACGAAGAGTCTGGACTCAAGAGCAAGAAGCATGCGATGCACCGTGGAACGCTTGATCCCCGTTCTTGCACTTAAGCCGCGGATGCTGTTTTCGCCATGCTCCCTGAGAGCGATGAGCACGTCGAGCGCTCGCAGCACGGATTGGGATGCCTCGGGCTTTCTCGGCATAGATCGCACTCCGCCCTTATGTTCCAACGCCTTGTGACAGTGTGCATATTATACACCAGGAGCGCCCCAAACGGCAAAATAGGGTATTGACAAAGGGGAACCTTTGTAGTATAATATACTTAGTTCTTTCAGTGAACGAAGTAAGGAGATGCTTCCGTGCGTTCCGGCAATCGCCAACTAATAAGAGACATCAATCGCTCTCTGGTGCTGAACCTGATCAAGAACCGTGGTCCGATCTCCAGGACCGATATCGCGCGGCTTTCTGGGCTCAGTCTGGCAACAGTGTCAGGCATAACTTCCGACCTCATCGCCGAGAACCTTGTCTACGAGAAAGAGGAAGGCGAATCAACAGGAGGACGCCGGCCTATCCTACTGGCCCTGAATCATCGGGCGCGCTATGTGATCGGGATCAAGCTAATGGAGCATCAGATTACTGCTGCCCTGACCGATCTAAACGCCGCTGTGCTGCACAGAATCACCTCCCCTCTCGAAGATGGTCAAGACGTCAGCAGGACAGTTGAAGCGTTAGCAGAGACTGTCGAGGGCCTCGCCGATCGCGCCGGAATCGAATGGGAGAAAATGGTTGGGGTGGGAATTGGACTTGCCGGAGTGATCGATAGCGTGCGTGGAGTCTGCCGCTACTCTCCTATCCTGAATTGGCGCCACGTGCCCCTCAGGGATCTGCTGGAAGAGAGGATTCAGATCCCGGTGTACATCGACAATGACGTGAACACCCTGACGATGGCCGAGAAGCTGCTGGGTATAGGACAGGGGATCGACGATTTCCTTACAGTCACCGTGGGGCGAGGTGTGGGTATGGGTATCGTCGTCAACGGGCAGTTCTACCGTGGTGCTCGGGGAGCGGGTGGTGAGTTTGGTCACACGGTAATCGACCCCGAAGGCCCCCTCTGTAGCTGCGGGAAACGCGGCTGTCTGGAGGCCTATGTTTCTGATCCCGCTATCGTTCGCATGGCCCAGGAGGCGGTCCAACGTGGGGAGTTACCCATCGTGCCGACGGAGCTGTCGGCCGAGAGAGTCGTAGCTTTGGCTCAAGAGGGAAACGATACAGCCCGTCGAATCCTCAGCCATGCTGGGCATGTCCTTGGCATGGGCATCGCCAATCTAATCAACGTCTTCAACCCTAGCCTGATTATCGTGACTGGAGAGGGGGTAAGAGCTGGCGACATGCTCTTTGGGCCAATGCGAGACGCGGTGCAACGCTATGAATTCGCCAACCTGGCGGAAGATACAGAAATCGTGGTTCAGGAGTGGGGTGACGACGCCTGGGCCAGGGGGGCGGCTAGCCTGGTGCTACAAGAGATTTTCAAGCCGCCTGTCTATGAGAGTGAACCGGTGAGCCTTGCGGTCTCTGTGAGCTAGGCCCATCTCCTTTTTTTCAATCACTTTCTTCAGTTAGAAAAGTAAGTTTGTTGCCGCATTGCTTCTTGCGCGGCGTTCCTCTAGCCGACAAGAAATGCTGCTATCATTGGCCATGCAGGGGTGAGGTCTATGGCTGGCGAGAAGGGAGTTCACAAATACATCTGGGTCTGCCTGTTTCTTCTCCCCAGTTTGGGAGGACTATTGCTGTTCACAGTGTTGCCAATCCTGGCCTCGCTGGGGCTAAGTCTATGTCAGTGGGACCTGTTGACTCCGCCCCAGTTTGTCGGCTTGGCCAACTTCAGGAGACTGCTGGCCAGCCAGACATTCTGGGCCGCCCTAGGGCACACTCTTTACTTCATCATCGGCTACATCCCACTGGTGATGGTCATAGCTCTGGGGGTAGCTGTGCTCCTGAACCAGAAACGGCGGGGGGTGCTTCTATTCCGCACAGCCTTTTTCCTGCCGGTAGTCTCTGCCTGGGTCGCCGTTGCCCTCCTCTGGAGGTGGATCTTCAATCCCAAGTTTGGAATCCTCAACTACCTGTTAGGACTTGTCGGTATCCAGGGACCAGCCTGGCTGTTCGACCCGCGATGGGCGATGCCAGCCATTGTCATTACCAGTGTGTGGAAGGATATCGGATTTGTCATGGTGATGTTCCTGGCCGGTCTCCAGGCCATTCCCAGTCAATACTACGAGGCGGCGGCTATGGATGGAGCCAACGGCTGGCGGCGGTTCTTTCATATCACTCTCCCCCTGCTCTCGCCGACCACTTTCTTCGCCTTGACAATTTCTCTGATCAACTCCTTCCAGGTTTTCGATCAGGTTTGGATTATGACCGGAGGTGGTCCGGCTGGAGCAACCACCGTCCTAGTAGAGAGGATCGTGAAGCATGCCTTCAACTACAGCCGGATGGGCTATGCTGCGGCTCTCTCCTGGATTCTCTTCCTATTAGTGTTTACCGTCACAGCAGTGCAGATGCGGGCACAGAAGCGTTGGGTGACCTATGAGTAGGACGACGTCGGAAAAAACGTGGCCGACAGCTAGGGAAAAGCTAAGCACCATGCATCGCCCACTTCGCATGGTCTGGCATGTGATCGTCTACGTAGTACTCGTCGTCAGCGCCTTGTTCATGGTCGTGCCCTTTCTGTGGACGGTATCTACTTCCCTCAAGGCTGATCAATATGTACTAACCATGCCGCCACAGTTCTTGCCCCAGCCTCTAACGTTCCAGAGCTATGTTCGGCTGGCAGAGCTGCTCCCCGTTGGACAGATGTTCTTCAATAGTTTGCTGGTTGCCGGCCTGACTACGCTGGGACAGCTTGCAACCTGTTCCATGGCTGCTTATGCGTTTGCTCGGATGCGCTTCAAGGGGCAAGGCGCCTTGTTCTTGGTCTATCTGGCAACGCTTATGATCCCCTTCCAAGTGACGATCACACCACTCTTCATCCTGATGAGATACCTGGGCTGGATAAACACCTATCAGGGGATCATCTTTCCAGGTGTCTTCAGCGCCTTCGGGACTTTCCTTTTGAGGCAATCCTTCCTGACCATGCCCAGAGAGCTGGATGAAGCGGCTTTCCTGGATGGCGCTTCCCACCTCACCGTCTACTGGCGCATTATTCTGCCTCTGGGCAAGCCGGCTCTGGCCACCCTGGGAGTTTTCTCATTCATGGGTTCCTGGAATGCCTTTCTCTGGCCGCTGTTCGTCGCTCGGGATGTGGAGATGATGACCTTGCCGGTGGGACTGGCCATGCTCCATGGCCGTTGGCTGACAGAGTGGAACCTCGTCATGGCTGGCACTGTCATCACGATTTTGCCCATGCTCATTGTATACCTCTTGGCTCAGAAGTATTTCGTAGAGGGCGTTCTAATGAGCGGAATAAAGCGATAGGGCTTCGAGTGGAGGAGGTGATAGATGTAGAAGTAGGATCACGAGGCAAAAGTTGACTATGTAAGTATCGTGTTCAGACAGATCAACAGATTGGAGGAGAAAAATGAAAAGGATATTCTGTCTAGTAACAATCGCCATGGCAGTGTTGGTTTCCGTTGTGGGCTGTGCTCTGCCGGAGCCAGAGATGATCGTAGAGACAGTGGTGGTTACCAAGGAAGTGCCAGTTGAAGTGACCAAAGAAGTTCCAGTCGAGGTGACCAAGATCGTGAAGGAAACCATCGAAGTATTGGTCACCCCCGAACCTGAGCCGGTGACTCTAACCTACTTCACCTTTTCCGCTGCGCCCGACCATCTTGCGGAACTGGACGACATGATCGGCATTTTCGAGGAGAGGCACCCAAACATCAAAATCAAGGTCGAGACCGCTCCCTGGGGTGACTACTGGACGAAGTTGCCGACCCTGATCGCCGGTGGAATGGCCCCGGATGTCTTCGAGTTGAACTACGAGAACTTCGTTAGCTATGCTGCCAAAGGCGTCTTGCTCGACCTCGGGCCGTTGGCTCAAGCCGACAAGGGCTTCGATCCGGGAGTCCTGTACCCTAGGGCATACAATGCCTTCAACTACGGCGGCATGCAGCTCGGCTTGCCGGAGACCTTCTCCACCGTTGTCCTTTTCTACAACAAGGACCTCTTCGATGCGGCGGGGGTAGCCTATCCGGCGAGCGACTGGACCTGG
>JAKLPW010000093.1 GCA_022013675.1 Anaerolineae bacterium
CATGGGAAGGATCTCGACCCCTACATTGATGGTTCGGCCGGCGTAGAACAAAAGGTGCTTGACGAAGATGTCATAGGCAACGAAGGCATACTTGCCAAACTGCACTTCTACTGCAATTCGATTCTTGACGTGGTCCGTCTGCTTGTGGGAAAAGATCGGCGTCTCGCCATGCTCCAGAAGGTATCGTTTCTGCTCCTCAAGTGACATGTGCATCATCGCTTCCGCTTGCTCGTGGCTGCGGGAAACGTAATAGCTGTACCTTGTGGACTCCCAGCCAAGATCAGATAGGCGCTTCGCGAACTCCTTGTTAAGATCAACCGGACTATAGAGGTGCTTCCCTCTCATTCCCTTCTCGTTGCTCACCTTCGTGCGACACTCTTCTGCATCGATGCTGCTGATAACATCGAGGATTTCTTGGTAGGAGTCCTTCTCATGTACCAATAGCCACTCCTCACCATTCAGGTGGGAGTACTTGCTGCCTATACGCATCTGGGGATCCCTTCTCATCCATCCAAGGATTTGCGGCCAGCTTGGAGTTCGCAGGAGGTTCGTAAACGGGTTTGTCCGGTCTAATCCTCAACTCGCCGGTCACTGCCTTTCTAACTCTCACAACAGCCTGATCGTAGTAATGCTTATCAATCTCGGTGCCCAAAGCGCGGCGCCCGTTAATGATGGCTGCCACAGGAGTAGTTCCCACACCCATGAAAGGATCGAACACAAGATCGTCCTCATTGGTCATCGACAGCACAAGTCGCTGCACTAGAGCAACGGGAAACTGGCATGGATGGTCCGTCTTCTCCACATGGTTCGACTTCACATTCGGAATGTCCCACACATCTGAGGGATTCTTCCCCCTTGGATTCCCCGAGTACTTGCCTCTGTTTGGTCCCTTGAAATGCTTCTTCCCAGGGTACTTCTGTGGGACACGAACCGGGTCAAGATTGAACACATAGTCGTCCGACTTCGTGAACCAGATGATGGTTTCGTACCGCCCGGAGAAACGTCTACTGCAATGCAA
Organism: Anaerolineae bacterium; assembly: GCA_022013675.1. Taxonomy (GTDB): domain Bacteria; phylum Chloroflexota; class Anaerolineae; order JAKLPW01; family JAKLPW01; genus JAKLPW01. The sequence goes on from JAKLPW010000093.1 coordinate 1,019, forward strand.
GCCATGTCCGAAACGCCACACGATTCTATTGCGAAGCTTCAGACCATTTGCCGCGAAGCAATCATACAGTAGTATGTCGAGGGGAACGATCTCACCGCGATCAACATAGTTGCCTACTTCCCAGCAGATGCTTCCCTCCGGGCGAAGAATCCTGACACAAGCGTCAATAATCTCTTGCTGCTCAGCCTTGTACTTCTTAATGTCTACAACCTCCTCGTACTCCTTGCCGAGGTTGTACGGAGGCGAGGTAACTACTAACTGCACGCTTTCATCAGGAACCGTCGCCAGGAAGTCCAGGCAGTTTCCATGATACAGGGTGACTCTGTTCGCCGGGGAAAAGGTAGAGTGGATAGTGAACTGTGATTCAGAATCCAAAGCCTCCGCCAAAGACCTCTGAATTGTGGCACTCACTCTGGCTCGACCTCCTATTTGCCGGTCTTTGTGTCCTCCGGCCACACTTACGTGGGCATCGACTCTCGATCAGGAATGCCTGTACAACGGCCTTCCCGCGCAATCCCAGGGAATCTCAGTCCCTTCACCGACAATCATAGCACAAATGTTCGCGCTTGTCCAACCTGGCTGTCGGAGAACAGACAATTTGAGAGGCAAGACAAGCAGATCGGTGAATGAATATCACCGGCTGAAACTGAGAAGTCCCACCAGGGACTGATCTGTGCATCGGGATTCAGTGCCCGCGGGCACTTTTCAGATTCAGACAGGGCTTTCAATCCCTGGCTTCCCTTGCCTCCGAAGTCTGGCGAGCGACTACCCCACCTTAGCCCCACAGTTAGCGCAGAAGGCGGCCTCTTCCAGCAACGCGGCACCGCACTCAGCGCAGAACTTCGAGGGAGCCTCAGCAGCTCCGGCAGGCGCTTCCACTTGCTCCTCCCCAACTTCTTCCGGCGCGGCAGGAGGTGCTATCTCAGGAGCTTCCGGTGCTGCCGCCTGGGGTACTGCTGCCGGCGGCGCGGCAGCCGGGGCAACCGGCACCTCGGCTTCTTCCCTGCTCTGGTAGGTCTCAGCCTGCGCCGTGAGCAGCTCATCCTCCTGCGCCGCGACACGTTCCTCGAGAACCCCCACAGCCTGGATAGGTTCCTCCAGCTCAGGCAGGTTCAGGCCTCCGGCCCCATACAGTTCCATGACCCGATCAGCCAGGACTGCCTTCACCTGAAGCAGTTCAGTGCGCAGCGCAGAAAGCTCGCTCTTTAGCTTGTTGACCCGCACCAACTTCTCAGCCTCGAAGGTCGCCTGATCTAGCCCCTTGCTCACCTTCCTCGCCAGCTTATCAAAGAAAGCCATCTGTTCCTCCTCTCTCTATATGCAATTCCATCGCCAAAAGTAGGGGCAACGCATTCCTCACACAATGTCTCAAGAAACATAACCCGTGCGTCAGGCACAGGGATTGCATCATCAATACATCCGGGTGGGAATGCGTTGCCCCTACCTACCGACAATCCCCTAACCCAAATCCAAGCCGAACCTCCCACTCTGCCCCGGGCGCCAGCTCCACGCCCCACACAAACGTAACACTCGACCCCTGGTACACGCGCTCGAAGCCAGCCTCAGAATTGGAGATCGTCTCCAGGGGGAAGCACCAGAGCGTGGCCGGTACGCTGGAAGTCAAACCGATGTCCATCCCCATCCATTCGAGCACGAGGTGAAGCTCACTCACTTCTCCAGATTCGTGTATTCCATTCAGTGGTAGATCGTCCCGGCCCGGGATGGCGTAGTGGGCATAGGGCCCGTTGCCACCCAACATGGCCCAGTTGGTCTCCACTCCGAATCTCAGATTCAGAGCCCCCGATCCGGGATTTACCAACCGGTACCTGACCTTCAGGTCGGTGCTGCCGGAAGCCAGCTCGATGACCTTTTCCACCCGTAGGGGGACAAAGCTATCTCCCTGCCAGACGTGTCCGTCGCGGGAGAGCCGCAGATCAAGATACCCGGCCCTCTCGGTCACATCATGTGCGTAGGGTTGATCAACGAAGTCCCCGGCCTCACCATACTGAGCGCGGTAGAACCCATCCAGAGTAGTATCGGCCTGGAAGAAGTGATCAATCAAGCTGCTGCGACGGTACCAGTCGTAGAAGAGCACCTTATCCAGGCCGGATTCCTTGGCGCGCACCACGGCGGAGTGTATGCTCTCCAACTCCTTGGACGGCTGGCCAGGGAGGACTATCTCCCCCCGCTGACCGGCAGCGGACAGGTCCTTGTGATAGCCCTCTTTGCGGCGCGTGAGGGTATTGAGCAGGTTGAACTCCTTGGCGCGCCAGTCCCACTCGAAGAGGTGGCCGCCGCCGCAGGGATCGAAGTAGAGGTTCATGGCGTCGCTGGAAAGGAGCACTTCCTGAGTTGCATCGCCGTCAAAGTCGATCTCGCTCCAGTCGAGCCATTCACCATCTCCAAACCTGGCCAAGTCGGAGAGCTTCTCCGCCGCTATCAAGTGGCGGAAGTTGGCCGTGCGGATGTGGAAAAGGTAAATGCCACCGAAGACGCCGTGCCAGTAGGGGCAGTTACACTGCCCATGCCAAAGCTCGTCCAGTGCCGCTTCCCTGGCAGACCCATCATCCATCTCCCAGACCTTGCGGCTGACCAGGAGCATCTTCTTATGCATGGTGTTGATCTCAGGATATTTGACCATAAAGTTGCGCCAGAAGCCACCTTTGATGAAACGCAACACATCTTCACGCCCCTCGTCATGAAGCCGGTGCTTGAGTTCCACGATCCCGCCGGAGTACTCCGCCGGCAGAGCCCACTCAGTCATTTCATCATAAGAGGCTGTAGGCAGATAGACGCGCCCGATGGAAGGAAACTTCCTCGCATAATCCCCCGGAGGGATGATGGTCAGCCAATCGCTGTTGGCCTCGATGGCCATGAAGAAGCGTTCCATCCAA
>JAKLPW010000094.1 GCA_022013675.1 Anaerolineae bacterium
GAAGACAGAAGTGCATCTTATTACTCGAAGGAGAACCGGGATGACTGATATCGAGAGAGCGGGGGCTTTCTATCTGGGCAAGGAGTACGACCTGGAATCTATCCAGGTGCTGGACAAGCCGGTGATGTACGACGCGCGCGACCTGACCACCCACGCCGTCTGCTTGGGGATGACTGGCAGCGGAAAGACCGGCCTCTGCATTGATCTATTGGAGGAGGCTACGCTGGACGGGGTGCCCTCCATCATTATCGACCCCAAAGGCGACGTCACCAATCTGCTACTGACCTTTCCCAACCTCCTGCCTGAGGACTTCGAGCCCTGGATCAATGCCGATGATGCCCGCCGTAAGGGGATGTCGGTTTCGGAATACGCTGCCAAGACTGCCCAGACCTGGTCCGATGGTCTGGCTGAGTGGGAGCAGGGACCGGAGCGCATACAGCGCTTGCGAGACTCTGCTGAATTCCTGATCTACACCCCGGGCAGCGAGACCGGCATTCCGGTGAGTATCTTGCAGAGCTTGCGCTGCCCCAGTCTATCTTGGGATATGAATGAAGAGCTGCTAAGGGATAAGGTGAGCGGGCTGGTATCCGCTATCCTGGGATTGGCGGGGATCGAGGCCGGAGTGCGCAGCCGCGAGCACATTCTGATGGCCAGTATCGTGGAGGAGGCCTGGCGACGTTCCCAGGACGTGGACTTCCCCTCGCTCATCAAGGCCATTCAGGATCCGCCCATGAGCAAGGTGGGCGTGTTCGATGTGGATACCTTCTTCCCGAAGAAGGAGCGCTTCGAACTGGCTTTGGCGCTGAATAACATCATTGCCGCGCCCAGTTTCGAGAACTGGATCGAGGGTATTCCTCTTGAGATGGAACAGATAGTGCGCTCGCCGGATGGCAAGCCCAGGGTGAGTATCTTCTACATTGCTCACCTGACGGAAGCGGAGCGCATGTTCTTCGTGACGCTGCTGCTGGAGCAGGTCATTACCTGGATGCATACCTTATCGGGCACTACTTCTCTGAGGGCTTTGATCTATTTCGACGAGGTTTTCGGCTACTTCCCACCCCATCCCGTTAATCCACCTTCCAAGAGACCCTTGCTGACCCTGCTCAAGACGGCGCGTGCCTTTGGATTGGGAGTCGTGCTGACTACCCAGAACCCCTTTGACCTGGACTATAAGGGCTTGACCAACGCGGGAACTTGGTTCATCGGCAAGCTCCAGACCGATCGGGACAAGATGCGGGTGCTGGAGGGCATGGACGGCGTAGTGGCTGAGGCAGGCACGCTGTTGGATCGCTCATACTTGGATCGTCTGATCTCCTCGCTGCGATCGAGGGTATTCATCCTGCACAACGTGCACGAGGACCGGCCTATCGTGTTCAACACTCGCTGGGCGATGTCGTACCTGCGTGGCCCTCTGACCCGCCGCCAGGTGAAGGAGCTGATGAAAGATGTGAAGAAGGGGGTATCCGGAGACGTGGAGCGGGCAGTGCCTGCCCGGGCTGCCGCAGTCGTGGAGGAAGCCCTTCCACAGGGCCTTTCGTCCGAGCCACCGGTCTTGCCCCCCCGAACCCGGCAGTATTTCCTACCCTCTAACATTCCCGTTGAGCGCGCCGTGGGGGCACTGCAGGACGAGCGTGGGCGTCCGGTGATCCTGAAAGAGCATCATTTGATATACAGCCCTTACTTCCTGGGCCTGGCCGCCGTGCGCTTCTCTGATCGCAAGATCGGAGCTACCCATCTCGTGCGAGTTGCCCGCAAGGGGACGCTCTCGGAAGAGTGGGAGAGCGTTGATTGGGATCAGGCGGAGGAGCTCACTCTGGACAAAGGGGATTTGACCGCCCGGCCTTTCAGGGATGCCCTGTTCGCGGAGATGCCTGCTCTTTCCGAGGGTGCCAAGGGGCTCACACAGATGAAGACGGACTTCGCGAACCACATCTATGACACCGTTCGGTTGACTGTGCTCTACAATCCTGTCCTCAAGATTTACGGTAAGCCCGGGGAGAGCCTGCACGATTTCAAAGTTCGTTGCCAGGATGCCGCCCGCGCCAAGCGAGACGAAGAAGGGGACACGGTCGAGACCCACTACATGAAGAAGCTGGAGAGCCTCTTCGACAAGCTCAAGAAGGAGAAGCAGGAGCTGGGCATGGACCAGGATGAATATACAGGCCGCAAGCGGGAGGAGATGCTATCCGCTGGCGAGTCAGTGTTGGGCTTCTTCCTGGGACGCAGATCTAGTCGCGCCGTTTCCGTCGCCAGTCGCAAGCGCCGCTTGACCGAGAAGGCCAAGATGGACGTGGAAGAATCCGTGGATGAGATCGAGGACCTGGAACAGGCGATCGAGGAACTGAAAAAGGAGATGCAGGAGACCCTGGACGAGGTCACCCAGCGCTGGGCAGCCACCCTGGACGAGGTCGAGGATGTCGAGATCCAACCCACCAAGACCAATATTCGGGTTGAGGCTTTTGGGGTAGCCTGGACCCCAGGATGGTACCTGGTCTATGAGAATGATCGGGGCACCGAGGTGATCGAAGTTGTACCCGCCATGGAATCCTGATCGCCGTCGAACTCTGACAATGGAGAGGCTACGTGATTAAGGGCTATCGAGATTTTTCACAACTGGTCCTGAGGAATGCCCGGGGAGTGGACTACGAGATTGAGTTCTATGTTCGGAGCAAGGATCTGACCGTCGTTGCCATCCACGGCGGAGACATCGAACCTCTCACCAGCGAGCTGGCACATGCCATCGTAGGCGAGGATCACAATCTCTTCGAGTTTCGAGGGATTAGCGCAAGCAGCAACATGAAGTTACACGTTAGTTCTCTGCGCTTCAATGAGATCCGATTGCGAGGATTGCTGGACACGACAGACACCGCCATCAGTATTCATGGATCCGTGGGCGAGGTGCCAATCATCGGTGTTGGCGGTGGGAACCAGGCCTTGGCGAAATGTATTGCCACGCAGTTGGCCGAATCTGGATTTGAAACCCAGAAGGCCAGAGGGCGTCTCGCTGGTCGCCATCCGGATAACCTCGTCAATCGACCCAGGGATAGAGGTGTACAATTGGAGTTGAGCCGAGGGCTACGAGACGCAATGGTGGAGGGAGGGGCGGCCAGTCCGGCTCGTGGCGATCCAGACAGGCGAACTGAGGTGTTCACGCGATTCGTGGAGGCTGTACGGCTCGCCGTTTGTCGCTACCTGGATGAGCGTGGCGTGAATCTGGAGAGAGCCATCGCGGATGCTGCCCGTACTACGGCCCTCATCCCGCCGGAACTCAAACGATTACCCCCTGATACCCAACGGTAGGGGATGGGCTTATGCAAGGCACGCATTGCAGCGGTGTTCTCTGCCGGTTCGCTGGCGTAGTCGCCTTAGGCGATCAGGAAGTGGTGAGGTGAACCCATGAGGAGGAGGTCTCGCGGGAGGGTCTTCATCTTCGGTGTTGGGGGCTTGCTGCTGGGAGCACTGGCGGAGTGGTTGCTGCCCCAGGTGTATCCCGCCTTTGCCGTGCACGACTGCGCGCACGACTGTATGTTATGGGGCGCTATCATAGGCTTGAGCATCGGCTATCTACCCAATTTCGTGCGCATGGGAGGTGAGATCACCAAAGGCCAGAACAAGACTCTGAACCTGTTGGCTGGTATCGGCGCTTTTTTGGCAATCTCGGCCGTGGTGATACTCGTTTTCCTGTTTGTTCTGTGGGTTGTCAGCCGGTTCTATCGCTGAGCCTTTGGGCCGTGGTTCTGTGAGGGGACAGACAGATCCGTTGTGTTTCGCGTCTATTCTTCGCTGACAACCAGGTAGACTTTGTCGCGGCGGCGGGTTCGCTCCCCGACGCGCACGCCCACGGAGTGTCCTTTCTCCGCCACCTGGATCGGCGCGTGATCTTCCTCCATGGAGGTTACCTGTTGCTGGAAGTCCGTTGTGGCCCCTCGAATACGAATGGTGTCGCCGACTTCAAGGGTATCGGTGAGTTCGATGGCCGTCACCCCTATGCGCGCAAAATATTGCGACACGTAGCCGATCAGTTTCTCCGTCATGGGGTTCCCCTCCTCTGTGGCCGCCAGCCACCGGCTTTCCTGCCCTGGTCCTTCCTGCCTATAGTAGTGTGAGAGTACCCGCTTGGATCAGGGGCTTTTCACTGAGTGAATCTGCTTCTTTATTATACTATAGAAATGCACGATTTGGAAGGGTAAGAGAGACTGTTGGGCTGAGGCGGGATCAGGATGAGACCTCCGAGGTTTTGGTACTAGGCAAGGAAGGGGGCGAGGTACAGGGCGAGGGACTTTGACTCGCTTGGTAGGCACGCAATGGAAACCTCGGCGGTCTTTGGAGTGTGGATGGGAGGTCACTTGGTGTCAGGGCTGCAAAACATCGGTTGCTTCTTGCTGGACATGGACGGCACTTTTTACCTGGGCGATGAGTTGCTGCCTGGGGCTTTGCGCTTCATCGAGGTCATTCGGAGGCAGGGACGCGATTTCCTCTTCCTGACCAACAACTCCTCACAGCACAGCGAATCCTACGCTCGCAAGATCACCCGACTGGGTCTTCCTATTGGTGCCGACAAGGTCTTCACCTCGAGCGAAGCGACAGCTATCTACTTGGCTCGCCTTCACCCAGAAGCCAGAATCTATCCGGTAGGCACGCCTGCTCTGGAAGAGGAATTTGCTGCCCACGGCTTCGTGCTAACTGACGAGTCCCCTGACTTCGCTGTGCTGGGCTTCGACACCACGCTGACCTACGAGAAGCTCTGGAAACTCTGCGACTTCGTGCGCGCAGGGGTTCCCTACGTCGCCACGCACCCCGATCTCAACTGTCCCACCCAGCAGGGCTTCATGCCCGATATCGGGGCCATGATCGCCTTCGTAAAGGCCGCAACGGGCTGTATGCCGAAGGTCATCGGCAAGCCCCATCGCGAGATGGTGGAAGCAGTGACAGCGCGCATGGGCCTGCCTGAGAGCGGCCTCTGTATGGTTGGAGACCGCCTGTATACTGATATCGCTCTGGGGAACGAATCGGGAATCACGACGGTCTTGGTGCTCACCGGGGAGACGCATTTAGAGGACATTGAGAGCTCTCCCCATAAGCCCGATTATGTCTTCCGGGATCTCGATGCGCTGGCTGATGAACTGGAGAGGGGGGAATAGGCCATCTACTCTACCAGATCAAGAGTACGGCGCAACTCGGGGAACTTGCCGCCCGCCTCCTCTTTGACGGCTGTGTCGAACATGCGGGTTACTTCAGCATACTCATTGTCTGAGAGATCAAAATCAAAAGCCCCGGTGGCTACCTTCAGTTGGTGGAGGGAACTCACTCCCACGATTGGAGCAGTCACGGCTGGTGAATAGCGAACCCATGCAATCGCCAACTCTGCGGGTTGGATACCACGTTTGGCCGCGAACTGGTTGAAGCGCTGGATGGCATCACTGTATCTCTCCAACCAGGTGCGGATACGAGCGTCCCTATACCCGCGTGAGTCGATAGGTATTGGTTTGCCAGGCTGATACTTGCCGGTTAGAAGACCAGCAACCAAAGGCCGATAGGTTGTGATCGCAGTCCGACACGCCACAGCTTGCGGCAAGACCTCGACTTCAGCACCCCGTTCAATCAGGTTGTAGGGAATCTGATTGCAGATCAAGGGCGTCCAGTTGTTTTCTGCTGCGATGGCATTCGAATACGCGAACAGCCATGCCGGATAGTTGCAGCATCCCACGTAACGCGTCTTCCCTTGCCTGACGACACGATCTAGGGCCTCCATCACCTCAATGGGGCGCATACCATGTTTGGGCCAGTGAATGAGGTACAGATCCACATAGTCAAGCTGCAGTCGCGCCAAGCTCTCATCGAGGCCTTCCAGAATACTCTTGCCATCGATGCCTTTGTGAACCTTGGTCGCAATGAACAGTCTTTCGCGCTTGCCGTTCAAGATACGTCCCAGGATCTCCTCTGTTCGTCCTTGGCAATAGGCCTCTGCGGTGTCGATGAAGGTGACACCAGCGTCGAGTGCGGCAGAAAGAATGCGATCCGTTTCTGCTTCGTCGCAGCGGTCCCCAAACATCATGGTGCCAAGGCACATTTCCGAAACCTGTTCACCTGTCTTACTTAGCTCAATGTAATTCATCTCAAGTCTCCTTTCTGGAGAGCGTCAAAATCCTCTCGCCGTCTCCAATGCAGCGATCACGTTCTCTGCTGGAATACCAGGGCCGAGCTGGGTGGTGGAGCGCAGGATGTACCCTGATCCCGGTGCGCCCACCCGCAGGAGTTCCCGTGTAGCGTCCCTCACCTCGTCTTCCGTACCAAAGGCCAGGACGCCACTGGCATCTAGCCCGCCGCAAAGCACTAGCTGTTGGCCATACTCTTGCTTGAGCAACCTCAAGTCCATACCTGCTTGGGTCTCGAGAGGATCCAAGCCATCAATCCCGGTGTCCATCAGATCATCCATGAGCCGGTTGAGATTACCATCCGAGTGAAAGATCACTTTGAAGCCAAGATCGTGATAGATGCCAACGAGATCGCGCAGGCGCGGGAAGAACTCGCGGCGGAGAAAAGCTGGTGAGAAGAGAGGACCAGTCTTGAATGCGATGTCTTCACCTATGTGTGCAAAGCGGAAAGGTATCTGATTCGGATCGATCGCTTCCAGGATGCGCAGATTAGCCCGGAATGCTGCATCGAGCCAATGAGAGACCAATGCAGACTCGTCAACCATGAGGTAGGAGAAGAACTCTAGCCCAGCCTGGCAATAGGCTCTCTGCAACCCTAGCTTGGCCTCGTTGAAGAAGAAGACGGTGTCGCCAAGTGCGCCCTGGAGCTGAGACCGGTGATCCAGGCGAGCCTTCAGGTAACCTGCTTCCTGTGGGTCGAAGTCGGGAGAGGGTGGGAAAAGAGAAGATGGAGAGAACCAGCCTTCTGCATGAGGGTCGAACCCTTCCAGGCGCTCGATCTCACCACGTACCCAGGCAGAGAGCCCAACTAAGTCTTGAAATGGGCGCTCTTTGATCCATGAAGTCCAACGCTCCTTCCTCCAGACAAAGCCATCAGGTGTGGTGTGTTCCCCCTCGGCTTGGGGATAACTGAGTGTCATGGTGCCGTCAAGCACCGCCCGGCAAGCCTTCAACGAAATCTCCATACCACGCACTGGCACAAAAGGCTCACCGGCATAGTGAGCGATGACGGCTTCGTTTCGGAGCTTGTCGCAGATTGGCACGCGATCTGGCTCTTCAAAAGCAAACACGGCCTCTAAGCGCTCCACTGGTTGCATTCTCAGCCCTTTCTCCAATTCTGCAGTTTGGTCCCAAACAGGTCGCGCACGACCATGGTTTGCCCGTGTGTAGCCGACTTGATAGCGGCCAGCACGACCGCCAGGGCAAAGGTCGCCTCCTCGCCGCCGACCTCAGGGCGTTCACCGGTGCGAATACACTGAGCAAACTCGGTCATTTCCTCGCAGATGGGATTGTTGTCCGGGATTGGCAGGCTTTCACGGATGGCCCGATCGGACGTGTCGCGACGGATCTCAAGACCAAGGAGTCGATCGTAACGCGCATTGGCACTGGTTCCGATGACACGGATGTCAAACGTGCGTGCAGTGACGTAGTGTGAGGTAAGCGTGCCAATCACGCCGCTCTCAAACTCGAGCAGTGTCACGGTCGCGTCGGCAAACTCGGCCGGCGCGAGCAGGCGTCGCTGCAAGCTTCCTACCCTAACAATGGGGCCGAGGAGATAGCACAACGTGTCAACGTGGTGGATGCCGATCTGAATCAACGGCCCGCCTGGGCATTGTTCTCTGCTCCAGCGCCAGTGATTTGGTTCTTGGTGTAATCCTGTGCTGGTGCTGATGTTCGCCTCGACACCGATAACCTGCCCCAGTTCGTTCGCTTCAATGAGGGACTTGAGCCGTCGAATAGCCGCCTGGCGACGTAACTGATGCCCCACAGCCAGCACCACGCCTGCCTGGGCACAGAGTCGTGTCACAGTCAGACCATCCGCCACTGTGAGGGCTATCGGCTTCTCTACGAAGACGTGCTTGCCCTGCAGAGCTGCCGCCTCGACTTGGCCTCGGTGCAAACTGTTTGGCGTAGTCAACAGAACCCCGTCGATCTCAGGATCGGCTAGTATGACCTCGTAGCTTGGTGAGACGTCACAGCCGAACCGTTGGGCGAACTCCTCGCAGTGCGCCCGTGTGGGCGCGAAACAGGTAACGATTTTGGCTAGTCCTGAGGCTTGTACGCCTTCAGCCAGTCTCTTTCCCCAAAGGCCCACGCCGATCGAGGCCAGTCGCACGTATTCCCTAGTGCCCACGGGTGCCTGACGTCCTTTCTGCCACTTGATAGATCTTCTCGACTAGCTCTAGCACTTCCAAACCGTCGCGGAGCGTCGCAACTGGTTCCTTACCTAGTCGTATTCGCTTCAATGAGTCTGCCAGGAAAAGGTGATACGCATCGGCCGACGATATCACTGGTAGCTGCTCGGTTCTTCGATCATCCATTGTCTGGACCGAAAGCCCATCAGCACGCTGGACCAGGTAGGCGTTGCTCGTCACCAGTCGCCACTCCTGATCGCCGCCCACCATGGCCGCATAGCAGTAGCCCAATTCGACGGACCCCAGGACACCGCTGTCGCTGCGCAGAATGGCAAGCGCGTAGTCCTCTATCGGCGACTTGTGAACCAGGTGGCCAAGCTGTCCGGCTACTACCGATACTCGTTCGCCCACAAACTGGCGAAAGGCATCAAGAGCGTGTGTGCCAAGGTTGATCAGACATCCCCCGCCCGATTGTGCCGGGTCCAGCATCCAGCCGGCACCATCGCGCATGTATCGGGCGGGCGAGCCGCTGATGATTCGAAAATGCGCATAGCACGGTCGCCCGAGCCGGCTGGACGCGTGCAGGGTCGCGAGCTTGCTCCAGATAGGTGTGTAACGATTGACAAAGGCTACTGCTGCGAAGCGACCCTCTCGTTCTGCTCTCTCAACCAGTGGTGCTACATCTGCCGCGCGGACTCCCAACGGCTTCTCAAGGATCAGCGCCGCAGGTGCTTCTAGCATCATGGCAAGGCAAGAGGGCATCGTCGAGTGAATCCCCATCCCAATAATGACGTCAGGCCGGGTGCTCACCAAGAGGTCGCCGAGATCACGTCCAGTGGACACGCCAAGCTCACTGGCCACTTGCTGAGCAATGGCAAGATCCGTGTCCCATACTGCGATGATCTTCTCACCGAGTACGCGGAGCGAGGTCAGGTAACGTGGCGCATGCCAGTGCCCGATACCTACAACAGCTACGCTAAGAGGATAGGGTTCTCTCATCTGTGCCCAATCTATCAGTACGAAACGGAACCGGGTCCACACCGTCATCCGACCCGCACTCAGTATGCCAAGAAGTACGGTGTGATAGGGATCTATTCACTGATCTGCTCACAGTTGCTGCCTGCGTAGGACCGTATCTCTTCGACATTGCGACTGGCAGTGTCGCGAATCATTACGTAATCATTACCACATACCAAGAAACGCATACCCTTCTCCCACCAGGGTCTCAGTGCTTCAGGTGATCCCAGCATGATGCCAGTAGGTACCTGGTGTGCCATACAAATCTCTATCACACGCTCAACAGCCGCAGTCCACTTGGGGTCGTCGAGTTTGCCCGCTACACCAAGGTTGATGGATAGATCGAGTGGTCCCACAAGGACGACATCGACACCACGGACCTGCAGGATGTCCTCAAGAGAGTCAATGGCTTCCTTTGACTCTGCCTGGAGCACGACCAAGCTCTGCTCATTGAGCCGGCGCAAAGCCTGGTCCCAGCCTTGCTGTCGGTTGAAATCGAGGGGGGCCGTGGTGCCACAACCGCGGACGCCCGTTGGCGGGAATTTGGCATAGGAAACGGCACGCTCTGCCTGGGCTGTGCTGGTCACGCGTGGCACGACAACCCCGTCCGCACCCGCGTCTAGCGTATTGGCAATGAGGTTATACTCCGTGTCCTGGACACGCACAATCGGCGAGACGCCGCAGGCTCGTGCCATCTGTACTACATTCCTCAAGTTGTCTGGGCAGATCAGATTGTGCTCGTTGTCAATGAACAAGAAATCTATGCCGGTGGCCGCCAATGCCTTTGCTACCATGGGGTTGACCGCGATGGATAGGCCGACACCAACGACCGTCTTGCCAGCTCGCAGTGCCGCCTTGACTCGGTTTTCGCGCATTACAATCCTTTCTTTCTCTTGGTGCTCATCGTTGCGGTAGTGTCAACAGAGTGCTACCCAGATCGGGTCGCCAGGATCGCTAGACACACCAGAGTCCGTTGCCTGGGGCGCAGTATACACTAGAACATCCCCAAGGCCAGATCAATCTGATCGGATTCGGGGCGGAACCCCAGTTCCGTGGAGATCCGTAAGGCGGTCTCGGTGACGATCGAGGCCAGTGCGTGTAGTCCTTCTGCTTTAGATGGGTCTTTGGTGGCAATGCTGATAGCTGCCACAGTTCTTCCAGAATAGTCCCGAACCGGGGCGGCTACACACCAGTTTCCTTCTTCCATTTCCTGCAGATCCAGTGCATAGCCGCGCTCACGCACAAGGAACAGGTTTTCTTGCAGGTTGTCTGGATCCGTGAGTGTGTAGGGCGTGAGCTGGGTCAGATCGGCATTGGAGAGGTAGTCTTGCAGAGTCCGGGAAGGCAAGTGCGCCAACAGTGTCTTTCCCAGGGCACTGCAATGCGCTGGCACGCGTTTGCCGACAGGAATGAACCTGGCAACCGAATCGGCGGTGTCAACCCGGTCGACATATACGACTTCTCCATTGCGATAGACTGCCAAGTGGGATAGACAGGTAGTGGCCAACATCATATCGCGCAAGAGTGGCCTGGCACGAGTAGCTATCTGCCATACGTAGATCACACGGGCGCGCAGAGCCAGTATCTGGATTCCGAGGAAGTAGCGCTTGGTGGCAGGATCCTGTTCCACGTATCCGCGGTCTGTGAGATGATGCAGCAGACGATGGGCCGTCGCGTGGGGAATCCCCAGCTCTGAAACGACCTCAGTCAGCGACAGACCTCTTTCGGAGGACCCAATAGTCTCCAGGGTGTCAAATGCCTTGTCGAGGACTTTGACCCCAGAGTATTTTCTCGATCCTGCCATGGTTCTCTCCTTGCCTAGATATCGGATAGTGGTGCAGAAGTCAGTCTATCCGGATTGTAGCACTGTGCTGCTGTTCCATCAAATGGCGGGTGCCTACGAAAGCAATGCCCTGGCATCCCAGCCTCAAAGGCACGTAACCGAATAGTCCTGGCATTTCCATCATCCAAGGAGCGACCCCGAGCTCCTGACGCTTCTCCAGAAGCTCGGGGAGTCAGCCCTGACCAGATGCTCCCGGATGAACTGGTGGCGTTCGACCTATTCCGATCTGTTCGTCCTTTGGTTCACTGCTTCCGAGAACCGGCCGTCTACTTGAAGCCGATTTCGGCGAAGTACATGATCCCGTCGACACGTGGCGTCCAGTCGACGTCCTTACCTGTTGCATAGAGGAACTCGACATTGATCGTCGGGATCCACGGGTACTTGTCGTAGACGTAGGTCCAGGCATCTTGTAGGGCCTTGTCTCGCGTCTCACCGGTCAAGGGCTTGGCCTTCTCAACCATGGCGTCCAGTTCGGGGTCACAGAACTGCGAACTGCCGCCGTCGCATACATAGTAGCCGATGAAGGTGTGCGAGGCATCCATCAGATCGTTGCCATGCTGTACGTGGAGCAGATCGCTTTGAGGCGCATCCGGCTGGCCTGCTTTCAGATATTTCCTTCGCAGAGTGTTCTCCACAAGCTGAACTTTGACGTTCAGTCCCACCGCATTGAGCATGTTGGCGATCGCTTCGAGCTGTTCTGTGTCCTTTTGGAAGTATCCACCCTCCTTGCCGATGATCGTTAGCTCGGTCCCAGCCGCGCCTGCTTCCTCAATCAGTTGCTTGGCCGTCTCGGGATCATATGGGTAGGGTTCGAGATCGGGATTCCAGCCGACGGCCGAGGCATTAACCATTTGGGCGTTGGCTGGCGCAACCTTGCCCAGGTAGATTGTGTCGGCGATCGCCCTGACATCAACGGCCAGAACCATTGCCTTGCGAACTCGAACATCCTGCAACACAGGATGCTTGGTGTTAAGCCGCAAGCCCTGAACCCGCACGTTGGAGGCACTTACTGCCACCGGCACCCGGTCTGCATCCTCGTAAGTAATGCCGTAAGCGATATCTGCCTCATCCGTGGCGACCATGCTCGCCCGGACTGAGCTCTCTGAGCGGGGGAAGATCTTGAGTTGGGGTACGCGCGCCGGTGTGCCCCAGTAGTTCTCATTGGCCTCCATAAGGAGGTATTGTCCCTTCTTCCACTCTACCAGCTTGTAGGGACCGGTGCCTACGGCCGTGATTGCGATCTCATCTGCTGAGGCCGTCTGCAACCATCCAGGTGCTGCTATGAACAGGAAGATCGCCCGTCTCGGGAAGATGGGATCCGGCTCCTCGGTTATGATGTCAACCGTATAGTCATCAACCGGTTTCGCCTCGAGCAGCGAGCCAGCGTAGTACTTGTTCCCCGCATCGGGCTGCACGACTCGTTCAAAGGAGGCGCGCACGGCTTCGGCCGTAAACGGTTCTCCGTTGTGGAACGTGACGCCTTTTCGGAGCTTGAAGCGCCAGATGGTAGTCTCGACCTGTTCCCAGCTCACTGCCAGGCGTGGCAGAAGCTCGCCCGTCTCACCATCCAGGTAGGTCAGTGTTTCATAGACATCGAACAGGCCCGACTGCCAGTCTACCTGGTCCTTCGGGTCATAGGTATTGACCTCATTCCCAGCTACGTAGCGCAAGACCCGCGAGGTCACCGGCTCTTGTACTGGTTCTTGGGTCGGAGCAACCTCCGGTTGGGGTGTGTCGGTAGCGGGAGGCGCAGGTGTAGCAGTTGGTGCTTGCGGCTTGCACCCAGCAAATAGCATCACTAGTACGAGTCCAATGGCTGTGATCGGACTCAGTTTCCATCCTGCGATGCGATGGTTTCGACTCTTTTTCATTTTCGACATTTTAGACATCCTCCTTGTCCTTTCTTCTTATCCTTACGTGGTATGGATTGGTCGACACAGATCGATGGCGAAGCCACCAGCTACGGGATATCCCAACTGCCTGCCCAGGGCGTAGTAGGCGTACACCTCCTAATGTAGTTCTACAGCTAGTCACAATGCCAGAACTGCAGTGCCAATTCATCTGACTTCTGCCAGGTACCCACTATCATGTCACGAGCACTCTCCGTCTGCTTGCTCCCTCGACACAGTTTGTCAACGTTGCGCTTGTCGCCCTATCCACTTGGCCCTATACGCGGGATCGGTGGCGTCTCGCAGGAAAGTTACGAAGAGATTCAGGCTCAACACGGTCAAGAAGATACACAAGCCCGGAAACACGGACAGCCACCAGGCAGTCCCCATGTACTCTCTCCCTCGGGCAAGCATCAACCCCCAGGAAGTCTGGGGCGGCTGGATGCCAAGACCCAGAAAACTCAGGCCCGCTTCGACCAGGATGGCGTTCCCGAACTGAAGCGTGGCGAGAATCAGTACTGGTGAAGCCAGGTTCGGTACGAGATGCCGGAAGATGATGCGCCGATCCCGAGCACCGATGACACGCGCCGCTTCGATAAGGTCGTCATCGTCGTGGGTATTAGTATGTGGATGCATTACACTCGACTCACGCGAGGGTTAATGCTGTCCTTGACGGCAGAGCCCTTTATTGAAGCGGCGCGTGTCATCGGTGCTCGGGATCGGCGCATCATCTTCCGGCATCTCGTACCGAACCTGGCTTCACCAGTAC
>JAKLPW010000095.1 GCA_022013675.1 Anaerolineae bacterium
ACCGCAATCGTCATGAGCCCACGAAAAGTTGACATTCCAGACCTCACATTCATACTCCACTGCTCCTCGATAAACGCTTGGCAACAGCACGTACGATACGCGGGAGAGCTTTCACTACGTCCTCTCGAATCACGACCGAAGCCCCTAACCCCTGCCTTCTATGGATGCGCCACCAGCGACTCGATGAGCCCACCGGGTGGTCTCGGGTAGACGATAGACTTTGCAGCAGTTCAGGACGTAGTGTATGGCGTGTTCCAAATCAACTTTGTGACCAATGGAAACGTAGACGGGGCTGACGTCATTGCGGGTACGAACCACAGCCCCGATCACTTCGCTCTCACGGAGCAAAGGGCTCCAGTCTCCCTTGCTCGCCCCAGGCTCCTCGTATTCACCACACAGCCGGGACTTGGCACAGCCGATCGTGGGGTGATCCAGCAGTATCCCAATATGAGTAGCAAGACCCATCCGCCTGGGGTGTGCCATTCCCTGGCCATCAAATATCAGGACGTCCGGCTCATTTGCGAGTTTGGCGAGAGCATCCAGGATCACCGGACCCTCACGAAACGTGAGCAATCCAGGAACATAAGGAAACTCGACCTGCCGCTGGGCCGTAGCTTGCTCCAATGGATTGAGATCTGGATAGCCTAGCACGACGATAGCAGCACGAGTCATCCCCTTGCGTAGCCCCACATCTACGCCGGCAACCGTTCGCACCTTACCCACACAGTTGTCAGTACGCAGTTGTACCCGCAACTCTTTTTGGATAGTCACCGCCTCCGAGGGGGAGACGTCCCAGGCGTGCGTTCGAATCGCCCGCATATGCGTAGCTCCCTCAGCAATACCTCACTTCAGCATAGAAGACGCCCTGATACAAGATAGGTTACGCGGGGACCATCTCGACGAATTGATTTCGAATGATGCCAATGGGGCGCACAACCATCTCTCTGATCTTCATTGTCCATTCCTCTCGGAAGTCCGGGAGACCTGTAGATCGCAATGAGGCTGCGAGTAGAGCACTTGCCAACGCGTCAGATCAGAGCAATGCCACCTCGCTCTGGCTGTGGCTCGCTCGGAACAAGCTCCTCTCGGAGATAAGTGCGCACGAAATGATCATGGAGCTGCTCCGAGTTGGTGACATCTTCCAGGTCCATCTCAATCTCAGAGGGACAGATCATAAAGGGATAGTCCTGAGGGCCACCGAGCCCCCCATGACATGCATATTGCTGCTCAAAACAGATAACTTCCTCTGTCTCTAGCGCATACTCCCCCAATAGGATCAGATCGCCGCTATGAGGGAAATGCGCTAGGCGCAGTATCTGGGCCGCTGCGATTTCCGGCTCAGGCAAGATGCCAAGTGGATTCTCTCCCTCCACTATCTGCTGTTGATCATCCAGGGTGAGGATTCCTCGCGCGGACGCAATGACGACCTGTTCTCCCTCTCGCCCAACAACCAGCCAGATGCCAGAGTGGGTTGCCAGCTTCACCATCAGGTCCGCATAGAGACTGGCTATCTCACTGACATCCATCTGCCTGGAAGTGACGTTGAAGTAGAGATGAGCCAAGGAGCCAGAGCTTCTGACCACTACGTCACTGCGACGCAGAAGATCCCAATCCGGCAACTCCTGATCGAAGTCGGACGCAATCCTCCTGCTGATCAATCGACGCGTCCTCCGCGCGATCTTTGCCAAAGGCTCGGCAAGGTTCTCTTCAATGCTTTGCAGCTCCTCCAGCAAATACTGGGCTTCGTGAGACGATTGCTGCTCATGACCCCACTGCTCGCTAACCGCAACACCTTCTTTTGGAAGCCGTGCAACGAACTCTCCCAAGCTCTCTCCATAAGCTTCAGTGAACGGTATCGCAGACGTCATACCGTGGTCAGACAGGATGTACAAATCGTACTCGCGACCCAACCCTGCTCTACATAGGCGATCAATCTGTCGAATCCGCTTGTCAATGCCATGCAGCGAGCGCATGGCTGGTCTGGATCGGGGACCATATTGATGCGCCAATTCATCATAACCATAATAGGTAGTATATACGCTGGGTACCCCTTTGTAGATATCCAACATAACAACAAAAGTCTGTAGCTCACGGAAGATCACATTGTCCAGGATCCGCAGTAGTGCAAAGAAGCGCTGAGAAGGAGCAGGAGTCCCTGGGGTTAGTCTATCTTTCAGGCTCTGGAAAGAACTGACAAGGTACTCCCAGATCGACAACGCGACAACCCTTATGCTGCGAAAAGGGTTGAGCGCAAAGAGGACAAGCAGGCCGATTCCACGCACACCCTCGAACAGCCTCACACGATTCATACCACTCATGGTAAACAGCGAAGACGCGGCTCCCCCATCGAAGAGATTGACGTGGCTGGACCCCCCTTGTAGGATCCCCTGCCGTCCCCGCGAGATTCGGTCCTGGAGGCTTCGCACTGCTCCCGGAAGCTTGCATACAGTGGAGACTTGCGTTTCCTTCTCGTACCATCGAAAAGCGGGGATATCGTAATTACTCCCGAACATGATTCCTGCCTGGCTTGCGGGCGTGGTGCTGGGAAGGCCACATCGCCAGCGCATCAGCTTTCCCCACCCGCGCCGAACCATCCTCGCCAGATGGGGAACATCACCTTCAGCCATTACCTCCAGCAAGTGTTGATGGCTCAGGCCATCTATCTGAATGATGATGAATCCCCGTTTGGGAGGCCCCTGGACAGCTTGTGAATACCCAAGTCGCCGCGCAATAGCAGCGTACTTGTGCGAGTAATAGAAACCAGAGATAGCCGCCACAGCATCCAGAAATTGCTGGGTACACCAAGCCACAAACTGAGAGAACCTTGACCAAAGAGTCTTGTTAGTCTTGTTCATCTCCTAGTCTACCATCACTGTTCACTATTCTCCAGAGAGGAAAACCGACCATCGGCGGTTGAGAACTTGTAGAAGTCAGACCAGTGCGAACATCAAAAGCTAGGAGGATTCCTTGCCAGGATACAGGTTCTTAAGTTTGGCAAGCAGCTCTTAGTGCGTCTCCCCGGGTACCGGGCTTGGCACACACGCATCCACAGGGCACACCTCAGCGCACTGCTGCTCATCGTAGAAACCTACACACTCAGTACGGATCACGTTTCGTGTCCCTGCGCCTCTCTTTCCATGTTAGTGATGGTCTTGGTTACCTCTTCAATGGCGATGCGCTGCTTGCGATAGAAATCCGATTCACTCATCGCCATACGGCTAGCGACATCACGGATGCGTTGTCCTTGGATAAACCGTAGCTCCAGTATGTTGTAGATAACCCACTCCGAGGCAGTCAGGCTTCTTTCGCCGGAGGGCCTCAAACGCTCCGTGGCCTTGTTCAGCGAGGACCGCAAGGCCTTCGATGGCACCCCATCACACTCCTTCAACGCGTTCTTCACCACTCGCAATCTGAGGAGAGGACTCTGGCTTAACTTGGGGCCACCCCAATAATGAGTCAAGGCATCCTTGACTATCCTCGGAGCATCCACCATGTTGAGCAGGATCCCCTCAATGTTCTCCACCGGGTGAGCAGGCGCATAGCGGGGTGTGCTTCGCCAGCGCTGGAACTCCTCCAACTCAGGTGCCAGACGCTGGAGCGTCGTGAAGACCTCCTGTTGCAGACGCATATCCTGTAACGCTCTCTCGGCTCGACTGATCAGGCTAGAGATAGCCTGGTGTTCCTCCTCTGAAAAGTCCGCCTTCACGCCCCATGATTCGATACCCAGGATGCCAATGGTCGCTCCATCACCGTTGCGAAGAGGCAACAACCAGTAGCCATCTCTGACTCCGAATTCTATCTGCAGAGCGCCTTCGCCCCGACCCGAGGGCATGGAGTCCATCAATTCTATAAGATCGCTGCCAGATATAAACTCGTGAGCCGGTCTCCTGGGCCCACAAAAGACCCGTAACTTCAGCTCTTGATGCTCCATCGTAACGATGAAACCAGAACGGACGCGGAGGAGATCACAGAGAGCGATCAGAACATTTTCCAGCAGTTGTTCCAGGTCGGTAGTCGTGAGTAGCCGCCTGTCCAACTCTTCAATCCAGTTGACCTCGTCACGGTCTTTGCTATAGGCAAGCCGTCCAATGTAGGGCTTTGCGAGTTCAACAGCCACCTGAAAAAGCACAATCCCCATAGCAACGGCAAAAATCAACACCGTGTCTCGGGACAATCCCAAGATAACCTCAACATGAGGGACCG
>JAKLPW010000009.1 GCA_022013675.1 Anaerolineae bacterium
ACTAGGAATTGTGGATACACACTGCCACATGTGGCGGATCGAATTGGCGCGTCAGACGGGGTTGACACCCGAATTCAAGCCTTGGTTCAGGACTTTCGTGCCGCAGGATCTGGCAGAAGCGTCCCGGGAAATCGGGGTCAAGATGTGCGTTCTGATAGAGGCAGGTTCAACGGCGGAGGAAAATGGCGCGATGGAGCAAATGGCGGCCTCTTCCGAATTTACAGCGGCAATCGTTCCGTACGTCGACCTTGAGAATCCCAAGCTTGTGGAAGAACTGGATAAGTGGCAGGAGAACCCCAAGTTCAGAGGGATACGTATGGGGTTCGAGGGCCACCCTGATCGCGATATCCTGGCCCGTCCCACCATCATAGAAGGTTTAGGGACTCTGGCCAGGCGGGGGGGTGATCTTTGAGTTTCTGGTACGCTCGTGGCATTTGAAGCACCTACTGAGAATCTATGAGTGCATTCCTGAACTAGAAGGCGTCATTGAACATATGGCCAAGCCCGATACGGTGGGGGAGAGCGACAGTGCAGAATGGTATCAACAGATGAAGGCACTGGCCAGGAACACAGGCGTCACCTGTAGGCTGTCATTATCACCCCGTGTGGAGCAAATCGGTGAACTCCTAGCCAAGCCCGGGAGGGGATGGCCCGTGGAAAGCATCAAGCCGTATGTGCGCTTCCTGATAGAGCAGTTTGGCTGTAATCGCCTAATGTGGGGCAGTGATTGGCCAATAGCGCTGCTGCTATCTGACTACGAGGGCACATACGAAGCCATGCGCACAGCGACTGGGCCACTGGATGCGGCCGATGAGTTGTGCCTGTTCCACAAGACGGCTGTGCGGTTCTACAGACTGCCGGCCACAAAGAAGGTATAGGAAGAGTGCCGTGTCACAAGTGAGGGGCTCCGTATAGTCGAGGCCCAGAATGGACAGAGGACGGGAGTGATCTTGCGAAATGATGGAAATCAGAATTCCCCCTTATTGCCAAGTCTTTGATAAGGTGACCGTCATCACCGGTGGTAGCAAAGGGATCGGTGCGGGTTGCGCACGGGTGTTTGTTGCTGCGGGAGCGGATGTCGTCATCTGTGCCCGCGGGAGGGGGGCTGGCGAGGCTTTGGCACGCGAGTTGACGGCCAAGGGTCCTGGCACATGTCACTTTGAGCAATGCAATGTGGGCTATCCTGAACAGATCAAGCGGGTCATTGAGAGAACTGTCGAGCTGCAGGGCCGAATTGACTGCCTGATCAACAATGCCGGCCAAGCCCCGATAGGCAAAAGGATCGATGAGTTTGAGATTCAAGAGTTCAAGGACCTCTTGCATGTGAACTTGGTTAGCTACTTCGCTGCCTGCAAATTTGCTTTGCCGTATCTGCGCAGGACGAAAGGCAGCATTATTAACATGGGAAGCGTCACGGGCACTACGGGCCAATGGCGAGCCGCAGCTTACAGCGCAAGCAAGAGTGGGATTGGGGGCCTGACCAAGTCACTGGCCGTTGACGAGGCTGAACACGGCGTGCGGGTGAACGCTGTGGTGCCCGGCAACATCATTACCCAAAGTCGTCTCGATCTTGAAGCCAAGATGACCAATGCCAAAGCATTTCATGATTACGTGGAGAGTTGGCAGTGGATGGGACGTAGCGGAACGGTTGAGGAGGTAGGCTATGCCTGTCTCTTCTTGGCGAGCAACGCTGCCAGCTTCATCACTGGGACCGAGCTGTTCGTCACAGGTGGCATAGAGCTTGGCCAGGGACCCAAGGTCTCTACGCGGGAGTTTTGAGGCTGCCCCGAATCCGAACGCTACATTTGACTGCAAAACTGACAAAGGAGGCTGGATGAACTCCCGGGAGAGATTCCTCGCTTGGATGAGCTTTGGGAGGGCCGACCGCGCCCCACGTGGGGAGCTTGGCTACTGGGGGGGAACCATCCGGCGGTGGTACGAGGAGGGACTGCCCAAGAACGCAGGGCTTCCTGACTTCGTAGCAAAGGGAGACGCTGTGATCGGCGAAATGAACCCCGGGACTGGCTCTAGGGTGCGTGACCAAGATGTGCGTGACTACTTTGGCTTCGACAAGGGAATCGACAAGATTTGGTTCAACAACCTGATATGTCCGTACTTCGAAGAAGAGGTCTTGGAGGATCACGTTACTCACGTCGTCAAACGTACCAGGAGAGGGACGATTATCCGGGAGGCAAAGGACAGGGCCGGTTTGCCCGGTTGGGTGAGCGGTCCGGTCAGCAACTGGGAGGATTGGGAGCGGCTTAAGGCGGAGCGCTTGCAACCCACGCTTGAGGGCAGACTTCCTGCCGACTGGACAGAGCAGGTAGCCCGGTACAAGGCGCGCGATTATCCCCTTTTCATCGGCGGCCCCTACAACGGCTTCTTCGGTACACTGACAGACCTGGTGGGTCGCGAGAAGCTCCTATACATGTACTACGACAATCCGGGCCTCGTCAAGGACATGATCAACTACTTGGCCGAGTTCTGGATTGCCCTATATGACGAGATATTGGACCAGGCCGATGTCGATGCGGCTTCTATCTGGGAGGACATGTGTGGCAAGAACGGCCCTCTGATTTCCCCCGCGGCGTTCCGGGAGTTCATGCTGCCGGCGTACAAGGAGACGACTTCTTTTTTCAGAGGGAGGGGGATCAAGATCATCCTTGTGGATAGCGATGGCAATCTTTGGCCACTGATCCCGCTCTGGGTAGAAGGGGGGGTGACGGCCCTGTACAACTTCGAGGTAAACGCGGGCATGGACGTAGTGGAGGTAAGGAAGGCCTATCCCAGGCTGCAGATGGTTGGCGGGCTAGACAAGACCAAGCTGGCGGCTGGCCCAGAAGCCATCGATGTGGAACTGGAGACCAAGGTTCCCTTCATGCTGCGCAGTGGGGGCTACTGGCCTGCCGTGGACGGCAACGTGGACCCTGACGTGTCCTGGGAGAACTTCTGCTACTACCGACGACGGCTGGACGATATGATCTACGAGGCGTCCAAAGGCATTTCACGATTATGTGGAGAGCTGGCAGTGGATGGGGCGTAGCGGGGCTGTTGAAGAAGTAGCCTATGCCTGTCTCTTCCTAGCCAGCGAGGCAGCTTGTTTGTTACTGGAATCGAACTGATCATATCTGGCGGCATTGAGCTCGGGCAAGGGCCCAAGTGTCCAGTGCCTGAGTTCTGAGCTAGCGCCACGCTCGCCCTGTGCTCAAAAGAACCTAGATGGAGGAAAGAGCAATGATCGACAGAAAGGCTCCAAGAAGTCGTCTGTCCGAGTGGTCGAGAAGGCTCAAGGAAGCATTCGCGTTCAGTGAGGCTGGGGTGCTGGCAGCTCTGATCTTGTTCTTTACTGTGATGTACCTCTTGTCACCCGCGTTTCGTACGCAATATAACATGACCTCGATTCTGAAGCAGATCTCGACGACAGCCACCATTGCGATGGGACAGACGCTGGTCATCATATCCGGAGCGTTCGACCTATCGCAAGGGCCGGTGGCCGGGTTGGCGGCCATGCTTACTGCCATCTCCTGGCAACATTGGGGTTTGCCTGTGCCACTGGCTATCTGTTTCGGACTGGGTGTAGGAATCGCGTGCGGTCTCGCTAATGGGCTACTTGCTGCCAGATTCAATCTTCACCCCATGGTGATGACCCTCGCCACCGCTACAGTCTTTACAGGCTTGAACTACTTCATAACCCGAGGCTATCCGGTCACTCGTTTGCCACAAGGTTTGAAATGGCTCGGCAGGGGCCAGATTGGTCCCTTTCCCGTGCCTATTCTTGTGATGCTCTTAGTGTCTGCGACCATGCATGTGATGCTGGTGAGAACTCTTTATGGCCGGCGCGTGTTGCAGGTTGGAGGCAACCTGGAAGCTGCTAGAGCAGTGGGGATACGCGTCGAACGTACGCGAACTGGAATCTTCGCGATCAGTGGTTTCTTGGCCGCGCTGGGCGGGATAATGATAGTGGGCAGAGTCGGCAACGCATTGCCCACCATCGGTCAAGACGCCCTCTTCCCGGTGGTAACTGCCACGATTCTCGGCGGGACACTCTTGTCTGGAGGAGTGGGTTCGATGGCTGGCACGTTGATGGGTGCTGGTATCATGGGAATCGTAATGAACGGTCTGGTGCTGCTACGCTTTAACATCTACCTACAGGACGTGGTTCAAGGTGGCTTGGTCATCATAGCCCTATTGACTGATCAGTTCCGTCGTGGGCAATTGACCTGGTCCAAGGTCATCGGAAAGAAGCGCTAAGTATCGAGTTTTCGAGTGGAAGTGTGTGCGGGTTCGAGAAGTACATGTGAGTGCTCAGGGAGGCAGTGGTGACAGACGATTGCGTAGTTGAGATGAGAGGCATATGCAAGAAGTTCGGAGGCGTTCAGGCACTCAGCAACGTGGATCTGGAACTGCGGCGCGGGGAGATCCTGGGTCTAGTGGGGGACAACGCGGCAGGCAAGTCAACGCTGATGAAGGTACTTTATGGTGCAGTGTTACCTGACGCAGGCGAGATCTATGTAGAGGGACAGAAAGTCACGATGCGCAACCCGGGCGACGCCCAAACCCATGGTATTGCAATGATTTATCAGGATCTCGCGCTGTTCAATAACCTTGATGTCGCGGCCAACATCTTCACGGGCAGAGAGTACACGAAGACCCTGCTGGGGCTGAGTTTTCTTCAGAAGAAACGTATGCATGATGAAGGCGAGGCGTTGCTCGACAGGCTCGGAATCAACATCGCGTCTACCCGATTGCTGGTTGAGAGGATGTCTGGTGGGCAGCGCCAGATGGTTGCCTGTGCCAGGGCCATTGGCTCGAAGTGCAGAATACTGATAATGGACGAACCTACCGCTGCATTGGGGGTCAAAGAGGCGAACACGTTACTCAACCTCGTTACCGGACTGCGGGCGCAGGGCCTATCAATCATCATGATCACCCAGCGGATCCCTGACGTGCTGGCTGTTGGCGACCGAGTCATGGTCTTGAAAGGGGGGGAAGGGCAGGGAGTATTGGAAGTCAGTCAATGCACACTAGACAACGTGGTAGACCTAATCATCAAGGGGCGTGGAGTGCAAGAGCTCAACCATCTATCATTCGGCTGAGTGTTCGCCCTGTGCTGCCTGGAACAGCTCCCCACTCACTCCGAAAAGCCTAATGCTGGCTTGCAGTCTCGCTTAGAGACGTAGTCGGGCGTGGAAGTGCTGGCTAGCGTTGTTCATTGGTCGAGAATAGCATGGTGGGTTTGGGGATTCCTTGATCGGCTGCCGGGCTCCACGCGACACTGCGTGATAGCGGCGCATCCCCGCTATCACGCCGAGGAAAGGAGGTGCCTATAGGCACAACACCAAGTTCGTCCGATTGAGCGGTCGTGAAAAAGCTTACAATAGTGAAAAAAGGAGGAACGATCATGCAGTGGTGCAAGAAGTGGGTTCTGTTACTGTGCTGTGTGCTGGCGTTGGCTGTGACGCAATGCGCCCCATCAGCAACACCAACACCAGTGGTTGTCGAGAAGCAGGTGACGGTGGTCGTCAAGGAAACCGTGGTGACTGAGAAGCAGCCCGAGTGTGAGAAGCCGAGGTATGTGGTCACTGCGCCGCTCATCCATCCCTACCACACGACGATGCAGACAGGTGCTGAAGCGGCTGGTCGGGATCTGGGTGTGGAGGTGATCTGGTTAACACCGGCCGAGTACGATGTACCCAAGCAGGTTGCAATGACGGAGTCTGCGCTGTCCATTCCTTGCGTCGAGGGCTTGGCAGTCCTGGCAGCGGACCCCCTTGCAACAGAGGGAGCACTGGAAGAAGCCGTGAAGCTTGGCATCTCTATCGCGCAATGCAGTGCATGCAATCCGGATCAAGTTGCCCCGCTATGCTGGTCAACCAATTTCAAGGATGCGTGTTACGCTACCGTAGATAAGGTGGTGGACCTACTAGGGGGCAAGGGCAACGTGGTGATCGCTGCAGGAGCGCTCGACAACGTCAATCACAATCAAGTCCGAGACTACTACAAGGAGCGACTCGCGACGTACCCCGACATCAAGCTCCTTGACGTTATTCAGGATTGCGACGAGGTTGAGGGCACCGTCAGATGCGCTGAGACAGCCCTGGCAGCCTATCCTGAAATGAACGCGTACATGGCAGGTGGTGCTCTCAATGCGGTAGGGGCGGGACAGGTGTTCCCAGAGGCGGGTAGGACCGATATCATCGTGCAGGCAATGGATGACAACCCAGAGGTCATGGACGCGATCAGGACCGGAGCCATCACGTTCACCTGGATGCAGAACCCTTGGGGTCAAGGCTACCTGCTGGTATGGGTCCCGTGGTACATGAGGACCTATGGCGTAAAGCCGAATGTGAAGTTCGTTGACAGCCGCATCGTCTTCGTCGACAAGAGCAACATCGACACGTACCAAGAAACAGTGAGAAAGAACTTCGAGGAAGTACAAAAGTACATCGAAACTGAGGTCATGCAGTAACCCCAAGGGCTTCAGATCGGTTGTTTGCCGAGGTGAACACGTTGGGCTGGCGTGGCCCATGGCTTCGCCAGCCCAACGCACCAACCGACTCCTTTTCTGGTGTGCCGGGCATGTTCGACAGCTTGGGGCTGAAAGCCCCCTGCACAACCTGGTGGAGGTGAAGTGCTACCGAAGCGCAAGGGCTTCACAGTGAGGTGCAGTCTGGAGGAAGCGTGGAGCGAAGCTGCGACCCAACAAACAGAAGCTGGATAGGAGGCAGGCCTGACCATCCGGCCCGGTGACCTGCTGCACGGTGACGAGAACGGCTTGCTCACGGTACCGGCAGAGGTGGCTGAACGCGCCCTGGCCCGAGCGAGGGAGATACAGGAGATAGAGGGAGAGTTCTTTGACTTCTTGCAGAGCAGCTCGTACACCTACGAAGGATTGAAGAGCCAAATAGGCTGTCATTAGCCACCATTTGGAACCTACCTGACAAACTGCAAGGCCATAAGAACTGTGAGGTTGCCTCAATATGAGTCTGACTGAACCTGTGATCGTTGACACGCACTGCCACATGTGGCAACTTGAACTAGCGCGGCACACGTGGCTGACGCCGGAGTTCAACTCCCTCTTTCGAACTTTCGAGCCAGAGGATTTGGCCAACGCCTCCGACCAGGTTGGCATCAGCATGTGTGTTCTGATAGAGGCCGGGAAAACGGC
>JAKLPW010000096.1 GCA_022013675.1 Anaerolineae bacterium
AGAACAACTGGCGAGTTACGGCCGTGTTGGAGATGGGCACTTGGCTGGACCCTGATGCCCGTCCCCGCCTGATAGACTTGCTCCCGGGGGACCACACGGTGAAGTGTTTCGGTGTAGCGGTGGACATCGGTACTACCAGCAACGTGGTGTTCTTGGTGGACATGCTGACTGGCAAGCTGATCGGCAGAGCCGGAGAGTACAATGGACAGATCGCTTGCGGAGAAGATGTCATCTCTCGAATCATCTATGCCAAGCGACCGGGAGGACGGGAACATCTACAGCGCCTCGTCGTCCAAACCATCAACGGGCTGATCGAGAAGTTGGCCGAGAAACATGGGATCGAAGTCACCGATATCGCAATAATGACCGTGGCTGGCAACACAACCATGATCCACCTCTTTTTGGGCATATACCCGGAGTACATTCGGCTGGAACCCTACGTCCCTGCGCTAACCCATCCCCTTCCGGTAAAAGCCCACGAGGTGGGCATCCACATCAACCCCGAAGCTACTATAGACTGCCTCCCTTGTGTAGGCTCATACGTGGGCGGCGACATCACCGCAGGCGTCCTGAGCTCCGGGATGTACGCGACCGAGGAGCTGACCCTCTTCATTGATATTGGCACCAATGGCGAAATCGTACTCGGAAACTCGGACTGGCTCCTTTCTTGCGCCTGCTCAGCGGGGCCGGCCTTCGAAGGCTCTGGAGTTCGTGCGGGGATGCGAGCAACAACGGGGGCCATCGAGGATGTGTGGATAGATGCCAAGACCTTCGAGCCAACCTACAGGACCATCGGAGACCAACGCCCCAAGGGTATCTGCGGGTCAGGCATGATCAGCTTGCTGGCAGAAATGTTCATAACCGGAGTGGTGGACAAAGGCGGACACATCAACCAGACACTAAGCACTCCCAGAACCCGGGCAGGTGAGCACGGCCCTGAATACGTGATCGCGTGGGCAGAAGAAACCCATACCAAGAACGAGGACCTGGTCATCACAGAGGTGGACGTATCCAATCTCATCCGTGCCAAGGCCGCCATCTACGCTGGATTCACGGTACTGACTCGAAGTGTCGGCCTGGACATGGCTGATGTCGAGCGAGTGCTCATCGCGGGGAACTTCGGACAGTATGTGGACATCGAGAAGGCTATCCAGATCGGACTCCTACCCGACATGCCATGGGACCGCTTCCAATTCCTCGGAAACACGTCAGTGCTAGGAGCCTACACCACATTGCTATGCCGGGACATGCGCAGGGAGGTCGCAGAGATCGCTAACAAGATGACTTATCTGGAGCTGAGTGCCGACAACTCCTTCATGGACGAATTCATTTCTGCGCTGTTTCTGCCCCACACTGACATGACCACCTTCCCATCTGTGATACGACTACTGAGAAACTCACACCGCGGAAAAGAGGAATCTGGGATTACATGACAATCACTTTGGCAGTCGCTGGTAAGGGCGGCACCGGCAAGACAACCTTCACTGCCCTACTGATCCGTTATCTTAGGGAGAACGGCAGAACCCCAATCCTTGCCATCGATGCGGACCCCAGCGCAAATCTCAACCTTGTGCTAGGGATGGAGCTCACCGACACTATAGGCGACATCCGCGAGGAGGCGCTAGAACAGGTAAGCACAGGCACCTTCAGGGTCGGTATCTCCAAGCCCGAGTACTTCGACCTCAAGGTCAACGAATGTCTGGTGGAAAGCAGTAACGTGGATCTGCTGGCTATGGGTCGTCCAGAAGGTGCCGGATGCTACTGCGCGGCGAACAGTATCTTGCGCGTCTGCATCGATCGCTTGGGCAACGACTATACCTGTGTCGTCATTGACAACGAGGCCGGCATGGAGCACATCAGTCGGCAGACCACCAGAGACATTGACATTCTGTTCATCGTCTCGGACCCCACAGTACGTGGCCTGGCAGCAGGCAAGCATATTGTAGAACTGATTGATGAACTCGGATCCCGGATAAGAAAAACCTATCTGGTGCTGAATCGCGTGGACGGAGCACTGCCCGAGACTCTATTGCACCACACCAGGCAGCTAGGCGTAGAACTCATCGGAACACTGCCCGTAGATCCCCAGATAGCCGAATTTGACATGATCGGCCGCCCTCTGGTGGAGATTGACTCCGATTCACCCGTGTATCGGGCTGTCGCCGACATTGCCAACAAGGTGCTTGAGACGATCTAAGGTGGGCACCCCAGTGCAAAAGACATACTCAGCAGCTATTACCCATCTTGCGAAATCTGATAAGGATTCACCATTATTATGAGGAGGGAATGTTATGATCATCATCGGTGAGAGCATCCACATTATCGCCCCCAAGGTCAGAAAAGCCATTGAAGAACGGGATACCGAGACGATCCAGAAGATGGCCCTTGAGCAAGTAGAAGGAGGGGCGCAGATCCTCGACCTGAACATAGGTCCGCAGAAAAAGAGAGGCGTTGAGATCATGCCGTGGCTGGTTGACACCATCCAGGACGTAGTAGATGTGCGCCTGAGCCTGGACACCACCAACCTGGCAGCCATCGAAGCAGGACTGAAGCGCTGCAAGAGAAAAGCCATCGTGAACTCCACATCAGGCGAGGCCGAACGCTTGGAGAAGGTTCCCTTGGTCGCAGCCAAGTACGGCGCGGGCTTGGTCGCCCTGACCATGGCCAAGAGTGGCATACCTATCACGGCGGAAGAACGGGTAGGCATCGCCCTGGAATTTCTCATCCCACGAGCCATGGAGGTTGGTATCCCCATGGAGGATCTCTACGTTGATCCGTTGGCACTTACCGTAGCAGGGTGTCAGGAGTATGCCGTACCCAGCATCGAGACCGTACGCTACCTCAAACAAGCATTCGATCCCGCACCTATGACAACGATAGGGCTTTCCAACATCTCCAACACGGTACCCGATGAGAACCGCAGCCTGATAGACCGCATCTATCTTGTAATGCTCATGGCCACTGGGCTCGACACTGCTATCGCTAATCCACTCGACAAGGAACTGAAAGAGGTCATTCGGATCCTGGGAGAGCGAGATACAGGCACTCCGGTAGGTCAGCTCCTGGTCAATCTATACGACGCCACAGCCTCCATGGAAGAGCTGGATCCGGAACTGGTGGACATGAACGATCCTGCCCAGGCGGACATATACAAAACGGTGCGCATCCTCACGAACCAGGTGATCTACGCAGACAGCTACCTGAGAATGTAGCAAAGACCACATACAGTGGCCCCTACTGTTGAGAGCCTTCTCTGTTTGAGTTGCTCCAGCAGTCGTGAAGCGTTGCGAGCCTGCAAGCCCGTCTCTCCTGGGACGGGCTCTGCTGTGCCTCTATGATCACAGACTTAACTTTGCCGTCGATATCTTTCAGAGTTATAATGCAGGCTGCACACCCGCTAAGGCACCGGTAGTTCTGTAACCAGCGGACCCGACCTGCAAGGCGAGAATCATGAATGCATCCGATGTTCTGAAAGACGTTGCCCACACCGTCAAGCTCCTCAGACTAATTCAGAAAGGAGACACGGTGGTCGTTGGCGTCTCAGGCGGACCCGACTCTCTTTGCCTCCTACATATCCTAACTCAGCTTCGGTTAGAACACGATCTCACCCTTCATGTAGGCCATTTGCACCACGGTATCCGAGGAGTCGAAGCTGATACCGACGCCGATTTCGTTGCGGAGCTAGCTCAGTCGTGGGGATTGCCCGTGACCGTAGAGCGTTGCGATGTACCCGCCCTGGCAACTCGACAGAAACAGGCCATTGAGGAGGCCGCCCGTCAGGCCCGCTACGCTTTCCTGGGCCGCTTGGCGATCAGAACCGGTGCCGCTGCCATCGCGGTAGGCCACAACGCGGATGACCAAACAGAGACCGTTCTCATGCATTGGCTGCGAGGGGCAGGGCTAGCCGGCTTGCGGGGCATGCTCCCATCCACTCCCCTGGCAAGCCTGCGCATATACCAACCAGACAAGCATCTCTTCCCAGCCACCAACATCAAGATCATTCGCCCGCTACTCGAAGTCTCGCGCTGCGATATCGAAGCCTATTGCGCAGAGCACGGGCTTCAACCCCGTTTCGACCGCTCAAACTTGGATACTACGTACTTACGCAATCGCCTGCGGCACGAATTGATACCCCTACTGGAGACCTACAATCCCAACTTTCGGGAGATCACGCGTCGATCCGCTCGCATTATCGCCGACGACTACACTCTCCTCAAGACACTCTCAGCAGCGGCATGGGCAGAAGTCGTCACGGCCGAGAGTGAGCAAGCCATCACGTTCGATCTACATGCCTGGCGCGAGCTGGCCGTGAGCCTACAGCGGTCCGTTGTGAGGGAAGCCCTCCACCGTCTGCGGCATTCCTTGCGCAACATAAACTGGATCCACGTGGAGAACGCCATTGTCGCCTTGCGCGACAAACCCGTAGGTACTCGCGTAACCCTGCCCCGAGGCCTGATGCTAACCATTTCCTATGATCATTTCCTAATTGCTGATAGGGGTTATGTCGAGTCCACACCTGAGCACCCCCAACTGGTTGCGGGCCTAATGCCGGTAGCAATACCAGGCATCACGCCACTACCCTCTTCGGACTGGCAACTAGAAGCACATATCGTTCCACGAGAAGCCTACGGGGAAGAGCACCTTGACAATCCCGACCCATGGCAGGCTTTTCTCGACTACGATTCGACTGGCAAGACTCTTGTCCTTCGATGTCGCCAGCCTGGCGACCGTTTCCAACCGCTGGGCCTTGGCGGACACCAGCAGAAAGTAAGAGACTTCATGATCAACGCCAAGATTCCACAGCCATTACGTAACCGCCTTCCGTTGCTCGCTTCACCTGAAAACATCATCTGGATTCCTGGATGGCGAATCGATATGCGCGCCAGTGTTACTGATAGCACCCAGCATATCCTCCATCTGGTCCTCTACCGAATCCCCAGAGAGCAGGCATACCCATGAGCGATGTCATACTCAAACCAGGCAAAGTAAAACCCGTACGCAATCGACATCCCTGGATATTCTCTGGTGCTATCCAGCGCATCAAGGGCAACCCTGCCAACGGCGACATAGTGAATATCCTCGATACTCGTTCTCGTTTCCTGGCGCGTGGCTACTTGAATCGGCTCTCGCAGATCACCGTGCGCATACTTACCTGGAACGATGATGAGAACATTGACGAGGACTTCTTCCTCCGACGTCTCCAAAACGCCATTGCTGCGCGGAGCGCCTTGAAGAAAGCTCCTGACACCAATGCTTTTCGCCTGTGCTACGGTGAATCTGATCTCATCCCTGGCTTGATCGTGGATCGCTACGAAGAGCACCTGATTCTGCAGGCCCTGACCATGGGAATCGAACGATGGAAGGAATGCATTGCCGATCTCCTACTAGACTTGCTGCATCCACAATCCATCTATGAGCGAAGTGATGTTCCGTCCAGGCGAAAAGAGGGTCTTCCCCTCACTGCTGGTTCCCTCCGGGGATCCGAACCTCCTGACCTGGTGGAGACAAAAGAGAACGGCCATCGCTTCCTGGTGGACATCAAAAAAGGGCAGAAGACAGGCTTCTATCTTGATCAGCGAGAGAACAGACGTAAGGTATCTCTCTACTGCAAAGAAGCCCGAGTCCTGAATTGCTTCGCCTACACAGGAGGGTTCAGTGTCTATGCAGCCGCCGCCGGGGCGATATCTGTGGACAACGTCGATTCCTCCATCGGGGCTCTTGAAATCGCCTCACAGAACATGGCCCTCAATGGATTCGAGCAAAGCTCGGCTCAGTACACAACCGGTGACGTATTCCAGCTTCTGCGAGACTACGGGCACGAGGGACGCACCTTCGACCTGATTATTCTTGACCCACCTAAGTTCGCTCCGTCACAGGGTAAGGTAGCAGCAGCATGTCGTGGCTACAAGGACATCAATCTCCTGGCCATGCGCATTCTCAAACCAGGAGGCATACTTGCCACCTTCTCTTGCTCTAGTCTTATAAATACCAGCCTCTTTCAGAAGGTTCTCTTTGGAGCCAGCGTAGATGCCGGTCGAGACGTTCACATCATAGAGTACCTCTCTCAAGGTTCGGATCATCCTGTGCTCCTGACCTTCCCAGAATCAGCCTACTTGAAGGGTCTGCTCTGTCGAGTTCACTAGTCCTCCTTTCATCAAGCCCACGCTCAGACCGAGTCCGTGCCCCTGCGTTCAACAGACGCCAGTCACGGACTAACTTGAAGCGCGCTACATCTCGGCTCAACAATCCCTAATAAGACCATCCCCCACTTGCCGAAAGATAAGAACTGAAGTACAATCCTCAGCATCACTAAACCCGGGAGGTTGCTTGCACATGGAAAACGACGTCGCGAAGATCCTCATCACCGAAGAACAACTGCAAGAGAGAATTGCCGAACTGGGAAAGCAGATCTCGAAGGAGTACAAAGGCAATCGTCCCCTCCTGGTATGCATCTTGAAAGGGGGTATCTTATTCCTGTCTGATCTAATGAGGTACATCACCATCCCTCATGAAATCGACTTCATGGACATCTCCAGCTACGGGGCCGGCACCGAATCCAGCGGCGTGGTGCGCATCCTGAAAGACCTGGATGCAAACATTGCTGGTCGCCACGTCCTGATCGTGGAAGACATCATTGACACGGGCCACACGCTGGATTACATTCTCCGCAATTTGAGCACGCGAGAGCCAGCATCATTGCGGATTTGCACGCTGCTCAGCAAGCCCGCTCGCCGGGAAAAAGATGTCCCCCTTGAATACGTCGGCTTCGAAATCCCCAACGAATTTGTTATCGGATACGGCCTCGACTTTGCAGAGATTTATCGCAATCTGCGCTATATCGGAGTGCTGAAGCCAGAGAAATACGTCACCCAGGACTAGAAAGCGCCTACTGAACACATAAAAAGCTCTCTCGCACCAGTCCTGCTGATACGAGAGAGCCCTTGGTGTTACAGCATTAGGGGCGAACTTACAGTTTCGCCACAGCGTCGGAGATGCGATTCAGGGCCTTGTTGATGTTCTCGATGGACGTGGCGTATGACAGGCGAATGAAGCCCTCGCCGTACTTACCGAAAGAGGTGCCAGAGAGAACGGCTACGCCTGCCTCGTTCAGGAGATAGTCGGCAACAGCCTGACTACTCATCCCAGTTTCGGTGATGTTCGGGAAAGCATAGAAAGCCCCCTTAGGCATCACGCAGCGCAGATTGGGGATCTCGTTCAATCCCTTCACGATGACACCCCGCCGCTCCTTGAAGGCCGCCATCATCTTCTTCGATCCCTCTTGGGACCCCGTAAGGGCCTCGGTGCCAGCCCACTGGGTGAAAGCCGCCGTGCAGGAGTTCGAGTTGGTCATCAGACGGGCCACCTGGGAGGCCAATTCGGCGGGCATGACACCATACCCAAGTCTCCAGCCAGTCATGGCGTATGTTTTCGAATGTCCGTTCAAGATGATCGTTCGCTCTGCCGGAGACATTCCTGGAAACGAAGCAACACTGGCGAATTCACCATCATACACCATGTTGTCGTATATCTCGTCAGAGAGCACAGGGATATCCCTCTCCACAGCAATTTCGGCAATGGCTTTCAGGTCCTCCTTGCTAAGCACCCCTCCAGTGGGGTTCTGAGGAGAGTTCAAGATGATCAGGGTGGTTTTGTCCGTCACCTTGTCACGAAGCTCTGCCACATCGAAACTGAAATCCCTTTCTTCCCTCAACTGGATGGGCACCGGCTTGGCCCCAGCGAAGTTGATGACTGATTCATATATGGGGAAACCTGGATTAGGGTAGATCACCTCGTCGCCAGCTTCTGCCAAAGCCAGAATGACGAAGAACATGATCGGCTTTCCCCCAGGCGTCACGACCACCAGGTCTGGATCCACCTCTACATGGCGGGTCCCGGCGATATAGTCTGCTATCGCTTGTTTGAATTCGGGAATCCCGGCAGAGGGCACATAATGTGTCTTTCCGCTGCGTAGCGCCTTCACGCCCGCCTCCACGATATTGGCAGGAGTGTCGAAATCAGGCTCGCCGATCTCCATATGTACGATGTCCCGCCCTTGCGCCTCCAGAGCTCGCGCCTTCACCAGCACTTCGAACGCAGTCTCCGTTCCTAGCCTACTCATTCGTTCAGCGAATTTCATTTTCTCCTCCTTGAGAGAAAGTATGTTCTGGCAGAAAGCCAGACTCACTCGACAACCACGGAAAGATAGTGTGTTGTTTGGATTGCGTACCCCCGATGCTCTTCACGTTGCTACGGCGATGGAATCCGACGCCCAGGTGTTTGTCACTAGTGACCGGAGCAAGAGAAAAGTGTCGCAGCTAGACATTGTTATGTTGGACGACTACGCCTCCGGAGACATCCCAAGTCGCTCGTAGCTATGCAACAAAGCTCGCGCAGCGCCCTCCCAGGTGAATTGGCCGGCTCGAATCAGCCCTTTGCGAATCATCTCTGCTCGCAGATCGCCCTCAGACAAGACTCGAAACATGGCTTCTGCCAACCCATCCACATCCAAGGGGTCCACCATCTCCGCCACTCCATCGACCACCTCGGGCAGCGACGAAGCGTTCGAACTCACCACGGGCGTACCACATGCCATGGCTTCCAGTGGCGGCAACCCAAAGCCCTCGTATAGGGAAGGAAACACGAACAGGTCCGCCAGGCTATACAGAGTTGGCAAGTCATCATCCTCGAAGAACCCCAGGAATATGACCTTTCCATTCAGTTCCAACTCCTCCACTCGCCGAAAGATCCTCTCGTACAGCCACCCCTTGCCTCCGGCAATCACTAGCTTCACATCCAGATCTATCCTGTCTATCAAGCAGCCGTAAGCCCCTAGCAGCCGTTCGTAGTTCTTGCGAGGCTGCAAAGTGCCCACGCTCAGGATGAAGCGCTCGGGCAACCCGTACTGTTCCCTCACCCGGGCCAGCGAGATCGCGTCAGTGATCGGATGAAATCGCTTCTCAACCCCCGAATAGAGCACCTCCACTCTATCAGAGTCCACCGCGAGCAACTCGATCAAGTCCTGCCGGGTACTCTCCGAGTCAGCTAGTATCAAATCGGCCCGGCCAACAGAACGAGGCACGGCACTTTCCAGGTATTCACGGAACGCCGCCTCATAACACTCTGGGTGCCGCAGGAATGAAAGATCGTGCACCGTAAGGATACTCTTCGCCTTACGGAGGGGCGGCAGGACAAAATCCGGAGAATGGAAGAGATCCACCGTCCCAGTAAACAGATCGGCCCACAGAGGCACTCTGAGCCGCTGCCACAGAACAGTCATCCAGTAATCGGAGAGCGGAAGGGGAATCAAACGAAAATTGTGTGGCCATTTCTCATCTACATTCCTCGGTGCTCTCCCCGCAAACAAGATACAGTAGCTATGCGCGCTCCCCACTGTCGTCAAGCCCCTGACCAGGCTACGGGCATAACGTCCAATACCGCCGCCCTGTCTAACCGCCGCCGTGTAGTCTATCCCGATGCGCACTTCAGATCCCCCGGTAGGTCCAGATACGATTGATGCCGAAGTTCCAAAACAGGACTACCACAGTGGCAAGAGCCTTGGCCAGATTGTACCCCAAGGTGCCAAGTCCGGCGAAAAGGTAACGACTTGTTCCCATGAAGAGAGTTTGATTGATCAGATATCCCCCCAGACTGACAATGAAGAACCGTCCTAACTGCGAGACAAATCGCTTCTCCCGCGACTCCGGGAAGGACCACAAGCGGTTCCCAAGGAAGTTGCTGAACGCCGCCACACTGAAAGAGCAAGTGTTTGCAGCGAATTGGTCAACTCCCACACTCAGAATGAGCACATTGAGGATAGCGAAGTCCACAAGGGTTCCGAAGCCCCCCACAATCGCGAACTTGATGAAACGCTCGATCTCCTTGCCCTTGTCCCCAAACATAGCAACAATTCTATCCAGCAGAAGCCACCTCAATGTTAGATTGCCGAGTTATTACCCCATACACTCCGATGCCGCCGCTTGCCGTACTGCAACGCAAAGCAGGCCAAGCATCATCCCCACCTGGAGGTACATTCCGTGGACGTAGAGATTGTCGAATAGGTTATGTATAGTCAAGTGCGTTAGCACTCCCAAGACCCCTAGCGCTACTCCCTGCCAGTATCCGCGAGCGCGAGTTGCGCCCCTCCAGGCATACCAGAGCCAGGCTACCACAAGCACGACATAGGACAGCAAACCCACAAGACCAGCTTCAGCTCCTACATGCAGATAATAGTTGTGCGCGTGTCCCAGAGGATCCTGCCATCGGTTCAGAGCGTACGCAGGGTAAACCAGAGCATAATTACCCATTCCCACTCCGGTCCAGGGGTGCGCCTCCAGCATCTCGCTGGCCGCCTGCCAATGAGCCAGTCGCTCCATCACCGCCCAGTTCTCATCGGTGACTTCCACAGAGCGCAGATCAACCCCTTCCAGGTAAACGGTGAGATCGCCAAGTCGCTGGAAGACAGACGATGGAATCAAATGCAGCAAATCGGCTGCTATCAGCAAACTAACCGCAACCGCCACGATCAGCAGCAGCCGAGCCACCCATCGCCACCCTCTGGCCACGCTCATGACCACAAAAGCTCCCGCGAAACCCAGCCATGCTCCCCGCGACCAGCTCATGATCATTGCCAGCCCCATCAACCCCGTCCCAACCAATGCCACTACCCAGCACGTCAACCGCTGCCAGCGAGCTTCCTGCCCCCCCCCTCGCCAGGAGTTCCAGTTAGTCATGGCGATACCCAAAGCCAGCGGCAGAGTCAAGCCTAGATAGCCGCCGAACGGATTGGGTTGCCCAAAGGTTCCCGATGCCCGCATAAAGCGACCAAAGAGCACAAAGCCGGGCGGACCCACCTGAAACAGAAATTGATAGACGCCCAGCAACGCTTCAGCGGCCCCGGCAATGATGAAGGCCAAGACCAATATCTGAGATTCTCTGCCCTCTAGATGGTGAACCACGAAGAGATAAATGGCCAGCAGCTCTACCCATTTGATGATCTCCACCACGCTCAGACTGAGAGAAGTCGCGCCCAGTAAGGACACCAAGCCTGCTGCCACGAATCCCAGCAGCGGTAGCACCAGGGGAGGCCTGCCAGATGAAACCCGTCCGAAAGCCAGCGTGCGAGCCAGCCAGGAGGCGATCATCAGTGCCAGCAGCACTTCAGTTGCCCCAACCGAGAAGGAGCCGACACGAACCTGCTTCAAGGAACCGAAGGGCACTGCAAAGGCCAGCAGCACAACCCCGTACTGGGGATACAGGAACAGCAAGAAGAAAACGATACCACTGCAAACCAACGACGTAGCCAGGGTCAGTGGCCAGGTGGCGATGAAGTACCCCAGCAAGAACAAAACCAGGAGTTGCGCAGCGCGAGCCCATAGCCTACAGGGCAATTTAGACAGGAGTGATGAACGGCTTCCCCCCATCATCCTCTTCCCACTCTCGGCACACCTTCGTCCGCTGCTCTCATACCCGATGTCGGAACCATTTCGCGGTCGCCCGAAGTCCCTCTTCCAGGCTAACCTTGGGGATCCAGCCCAGTACCTCCCGCGCCTTCTCGATATCAGGTCGGCGCGTCTGAGGATCTTCCTTTGTGCGCTGATCCTCGGGCACGATGAATACGATCTTCGATGCCCCCCCCACGACCTCCAGCACCTTCTGCGCAAAGTCGAGAATAGTCATCTCATCAGGATTGCCCAGGTTTACCGGCATACACTCGCTGGACATTAGAAGTCGATAGAGACCTTCGACAAGATCGCTGTAGTAACAGAAACTGCGCGTCCGCGAGCCATCATCATACACCGTCAGCGGTTCCCCCTTCAGCGACTGCCTAATGAAATTGGGCACTACTCGGCCGTCATCCAACCTCATGCGAGGGCCATACGTATTGAATATGCGTGCGATTCGCGTGTCCACACCATGATAACGATGATAGGCCATAGTCAGAGCCTCCGCAAAGCGCTTCGACTCATCATATACGCCACGCGGCCCCACCGGATTCACGTTGCCCCAATACTCCTCGGGCTGAGGGTGAACCAAGGGGTCGCCGTAGACCTCCGAAGTCGAGGCCAGCAAGAAGCGAGCGCCCTTTTTCTTGGCCAAGCCCAGCGCTTTGTGTGTCCCCAAAGCCCCCACTTTCAACGTCTGGATTGGCTTCTCCAGATAGTCCACGGGGCTTGGCAACGACGCCAAGTGCAGGACCGCATCCAACTGCCCCTCCAAGTAGATGTACTCGGTGACATCCTGCTTGATGAACTTGAAGCGATCATTGCCCGCCAACTGCTCGATGTTCTTCGTGCTACCTGTGACCAGGTTGTCTAGAGCAATAACTTCATGTCCCCGCGATAACAATAGATCGCAGAGATGTGAGCCAATGAACCCCGCCCCTCCAGTAACCAGGACCCTCATACTTCCCTCCACTCACGAATTCGGTGTGTAAGTATAGCGCAAAGATAGTGTAGCGTCAAAGGTAAATCCTTCTCAGCATAATCACATCCCCCCTGGAGGCACCTCAGCACTCCCAAGGACATGAAGAACACGAACGCAAGCTCCACGACGAAGTACGAACTATCAATCATGCCGTGAGTCACAAAGGCCACCATGCTAGCCATCAGACCCAATGCCACAGCGCCCGAGTCAGTCTCTATCTGCGAGCGATACAGCCGTAGCCCTGCTCGAAAGAAGGTCCCCAGCAACCAAGCCAGCGACACAACTCCGAGAATTCCTAAGCGCGTCCAATAATCGAGGATGATATTGTGTGGATGCGAGAGATTCGGCTCGATCTCAGCGCCGGGCAGCATGTAGTCCGGATAGAGATACAAGAAGTTGTCGAGGCCGATACCAGACAACGGATGGTCTCGTATCATGTGCAGCGCTGATTCCCACAAACGCTGACGCAGAAACCCTGTCCCCTCCTGGAACTGGAATATGGAGGCAATGCGCTCGCTGCCGGCGAGAGGAATGAGACTTAGCAGAGCCACCAGCACGATCCCCAGGACAATGGTGAAAGAACGCCGCCCCCTCAAAAGACCAAGGAATATCATGGCCCCAGGCACACCCAGCAGCCAGGCACCCCGGGAATAGGTCAGGAAAAGGCAGAGCATGATTGGTACGCAGGCCCCCCCGTAGAGCCAGCGTCGCCAGGTCGTACGCCCCGTCCATGCCATCGCCACTGCCACAGGAAGCAGACGCCCCAGCAACAGTCCCATGTTGTTGGGAGAGCCGTAGATGCCCCTTACACGACGCACACCCTCCGCCACAATGACATCGTCTGTGAATGCGTACTGATAGAGCCCGTGAAGCGACAGAACCAACCCCACAGCGACAAAGGCATCCACTAACCACAACAGCTTCCGTCTCCCCATGTGACCATCACGGATCAGCAAATAGAACACCACCGGTTCCAAAACCACGGTGCGTAGCTCTCGCAGGCTAACCCGCAGATTAGCCGAAGTGGCCAGAGAAAGCAGGCTGACCACCAGGAAGAAAAGCACGGCCTTGTCCATGAGGTCAAGCCCGGCTACCATCTCGGCGACCGTGACGCGGATTCCACTCCTTCCAATAGACCCCCTAATCTTCCGCCCGTGATCCTGAAGCCAGTGAATAGCATGAGCTAAAAGAGCACAGAGCGACAATACTTCCACCAGACTGAATCGCATGGACCCCAGAGGTTTAGAGTAGACTGCTAGTGGCGCCGCTACCACAATGCTGACCAGAGCCAGGTCCCGGCGCAGATAGAACAAAGCAACGACGGTCAGCAAAGCGAGCAAGCTCACTGGTAGCCAAGGAGAGCTGTAATAGACCGCTATCGCGGAAGTCACCAATACCCACTGCAGCCATTCGGATCGGTCGAAGTACCAGCCTGATGCCAGAGTCCACCACGACCTCCACGGCAACCGGGCCGCCAAGTTCAATCCCCGCCAGGTTACGATGAGCATCGCCAGCCCCAGCAACGTCAGGTTGCGATAGAAAGCCCCAAAGTCGCTGTCTCGCCGCACAACAAATCGTCGAATGATCACCCCACGGTCATTTTCAGAGACGGCCTCCAAACGCAAAGTGTGCTCGTCGGCCGGCAGCCCCTTCGCAGCCACTATCCAGGAGCACCCTCCCGCTATCTCGGCAAGATCCACTTCTTTCACAAGTGAACACGCCTTATCTTGGGTATCACTTTGCCCCCCATCCAACCAGATACGCAGCGCACGACCCTCCGCTTCCACTTCCAAATCCAAACGGGTGCCCCAGAATGGCACTACCAACGAAGCCTGAGAAGCATAGGAGATCAGAGTCCCATCTAACTCAGCCCACTCTCCCTGCCGTTCTACAACC
Source organism: Anaerolineae bacterium (assembly GCA_022013675.1). Taxonomy (GTDB): domain Bacteria; phylum Chloroflexota; class Anaerolineae; order JAKLPW01; family JAKLPW01; genus JAKLPW01. The sequence continues at coordinate 14,320 of JAKLPW010000096.1, forward strand.
CAGGACGCAGCAGAATACCGGCCTGGATAGGCTCGCTGCCAGGCAGTGCTTCCTTTGTGCAGAAGCTGGTGGTATAGAAGCCGAGGCTCCCCACTGGCATCCAGCAACGAGAATCCCCACGTAGGATCGTCAAGAGGAAGAATGGGTTGAAAGTGCTGCAGGCAAACGGCCCCCAACCAAGGCCATTCCTGCCGGGTTCGCTCGAGTGCCTCCAGGGTACGTTGGGCTTGCTTCTCCTCCGAGTCCGTGCCCCAAGGAGACGGCAGCCCAGCCCATTCATCGGGCAACGCATTCCAGCCAAACTCGACCGCCCAGATAGGCTTGTCACCATCCCCCTGGCGCACCATCTCTTCCCTCAACAGAATCAGACGGGAGAAATTCAACACTGAGGGATCAACACGCCGGTCATGGGGGCCAGACCAAAATCCATACGGTTTGGCGGCCAGAATGTCGAAGTACGCGCCCCCACCCTCCCTATAAACCTGACGCAGGAACTCGATCTCATTCATATTGCGGCCACCGGGCTCTATGTTAGGGGCAAGGGCCGCGCCCAAGACATAGACCCTGTCATCAGTCGACTTGAGCCGTAACCATCCCGCCCTTAACAGCCGGACGTAAGCAGATGGGTCAACGTCCCTCGCACCCCAATGTGGAGCGATGTTGGGCTGATCCCAAATCTGATAGTAGTCTACCACATCTCCGTAGCGCCGGGCATAGGCCTCGACATAGGCCGCATAGAAGTCCTCACTCTGAGGGGGAGCGAGGGGATTACCTACATCCGCGTCTGCCCTGGCCCACTCGGGGGAGCCTTCCAATACGGCGATCAGCTCCAATCCCTGCTCCTGAACGAGACCTACAATGCGGTCCCACCGGTCCCAGCGGAAATCGCCGGGTTGAGGCTCGATCTCCGACCACGGGAAGCTCTGGCGAACCCAATGAAAGCCTCCCTGCTGGATCAGACTCAAGGCCAAACGCAGGTCTTCTTCACTTTCGTACTGCTCCAGAGAAACATTCACCCCCATGGGCTGCACGTAGTCCAGGGAAGCAGAAGGAGGATCCCCATAGACAATGCCTCGGTTCTCCTCCTGCCAAACCGATATCTGGCCGACGGCCAAACGGCACAAGAAAACTAGAATAGTCACATATGCCAGCAGAACAACTACAACCAACGCTGGGTGGCGCATTAGTCGCTGGTACGCACCTCGCAATGCCTCTCTCCCTCTTGTCATTGCCCAGACAGTACCCAACGAGGCTGCCCACTCAGACCATCGGCCGTGAGAGCTTGGGGTACACCTCCAGAGGCATCTATCAAGTACAGATTGCCTTTCGCAGCCACCACCAGTTGATCTCCCAGCGGTGACCAAGAACAGATTGGTACCGTGAGTTCCTGGGTCTCCCCTACCGAGAACACGTCCATCTCGAAACTTCCGTATCGGTCAGTGACATACAGGTCATACGGCGACTCATCGGAGGTCATGGGCCTGCGGGCCCTGAGGAAGGCGATTTCCGCAAAGTTACCGTCGGCTAGTTCAAGTGGTTGAGGAGACCATCGCGGCATGCTCCACATACCCACGGCTGATACGACTCGCCTGTGCGTACCAGTCTCAGCGTTCACCAGATATAGATCAAAAAGCGGGCTGTCCTCGACCGGACCTATCTCCTGTGAGGCCACGTGCACGACAGCCACTAGCCAGCGACTATCGGGGGACCAAGACATGGAAGGCAGCCAGACCCACTCCGCGTATGTGTGGTAAGCCGGAAAGGAGAGCAAGGGACTCCGTTCGCCATCCAGCAGACTGATAACTCCGATCTCATTGGCCTTGGCATAGGCTATCTGTTCCCCGTTGGGAGACAAGGCGAAGCTAGTGCCCCACCAACTGTACAGAGCGCTTTGATCAGGCTCCAGAACCTGTGTCACAGTAACGCCGTCAGCAGACGATAGCCATAGATCGTTGCGAGCGCGCCACCCGGGAGCTCCCTCCGTTCTCTCCGCCGTCGAATAGACAAACCAATTGCCCGTGGGTCCCCAGGCGGCATAAGGAACCCCTTCGATACCCAGGCTGCTAGCTGACTCCTCCCTTAATCGTGTATCCACGATCCACAGGGTATTCAAGGGATCACTGGCGTTAGCGCCGCCCCGACACGAGAAGAGAAGTCGGGTGCCATCCGAAGACAAAGAAAGCAATCGACCATCCAGGTTCCCCTCGAAAGTAAGTGGGCGCTTCTCTCCGCTACGCCCATCAATCACCCAGGCATTGCCTCCTGAGATATAGGCCACCAGTCCAGGCAGCGACGCCGGCGGCACCATGCCTCTGATTCCCACGATCACCACTTCCGTGCGTGGCTCACTGATAAGCCGGCGCTCCACCAGTTCACGTCGCACTTCCTTCCCCTGCTCAAGGACTACGTGATAGACCAACTCCTCCTCGCCGTTCTGACCCTGGGTCAATATGCGCTTCTCACCCGGAGGACGTGATTCATCTCTAAGGATCCGCTGAGAGTACGGGATCAAAATTTGCTCCTGTCGTTCCTCCACCCGCGTAATCGTGACAGTCAAGCCGGGATAGATCTCCGTCCACAGGCCGGGCTCTATCCAATCCAGATCACCCAGCTCCAGCCCCCTCTCGGCCAGCAATCCCCTGACCGTAATAGCCTCAGTCTGGACCACGTCCTCGCTCCCGCCTACGCGGATGAGGACCCACGTGATTGGCTCAGGTTTCGGACGGCATCCCTCCGCCCCGCCAACGAGGCCAGTCAGGAAGATGAGGCCAACTATTAACCAACGACGAGCGCTCATATTACTGTCCCTGGCTTCTTCATCTCTCTCAGTTCCCCAAAAGATCCCTGTAAACGCGATATGTTTCAGCCGCTATCCGGGCCTGTGTGAAGTTCTCCAACACCCTCTGGCGACCTTTCATCGCCAGCTCCTGACGCAAATGAGCATCTCGTTGGACGCGGGACAGCTCCCGCGTTAACGCGGACACATCGCCCTCAGGGAATACCAATCCTGCATCACCGATCACATTGGGTATTTCACCCGATGCGGCGCCAATCACCGGTACCTCACATGCCATCGCTTCAACAAGGACCCTCCCAAACTGCTCCTTCCAGTTAGGACGCGAGAGAGACGGCAACACAAGCACATCCAGATCGTTCAGGTAGCGAGGCATCTGGCTTGCAGGAATCGGCGCGCGGAATGTCACTCGCTTCGAAATATCCAGATCCTCACTCAGAGCCAGCAAAGCAGGACGTGTAGGTCCCGTACCCAACACCCTGAGATGCCAATCCCCATCTAGCCTGGACACGGCCTCTAGCAGGAGGTGTACTCCTTTCTGCTCCACCAGACGCCCCGCGTATCCGATGGTGAAACCATCTGACGCCGTCGCACGCACCTCTGGGAAGGACCGGTAGATTCTCGGGTCCACCCCGAACTGTGGGATCACGACGGTCGGACCAGCGTAACCCTTCGTGCGCAGCACGTCCACTGCCTCTTGGTTACCTGCGATGGCACATCCCGCCCGATGTAAGACATATGATTCAATCCACGACCAAGGAGGCGGATAACGACGCGCCAGGTTCTGCCAGGTGAAGAACAGAGTGCGTGCCCCCGCCCCCTCTGCAAGTCGCAGGGCCTGGTACGTAGCCAAGTTGTATGGCTCCTCGTCTATGTGACAGACGTCCGGCCTGACACGGCGAAACTGTCTTGCTAGCCCAGGATAGAAGTGAAGGTGAAAATGGCCGTTGAACGCCATTGGCTCCACTTCCAGCTCATATCCTAACGTATGCTCCCGCTCCAGCAGAATCGTCCGCCCGGCCTCCCGCCAGTAGGCGGGCACCACAACCGTGAGTTCAACTCCTGGAAGAGTAGCCAGTTCCTCCAGTTTCTTCTGGTATGGCCCGACGATGCAAGCTTTGGACACCATCAAAACACGCACGAGTTCAACTCCTCCAACTCGATTTCCTTAGGGTTGGATGATACCTTCTATAGCCCCACACGTCAAACGCAATCAGGTGCAACGCACCTACAGTCAGGTGCGTTGCACCTTTGTCTCCACTGCCTAGCTGTGCTATAATCCCCATCGTGGCTACTAGCATCCAAGCCTACTATCTGATAGCCGAAGCCCTATACATACCCACCACAGGAGACCAACGACTATGCGTGTGCTAATGCTATCCTGGGAATACCCGCCCTACGTTATAGGAGGACTGGGCAAACACGTGGCCGAGCTGGTGCCAGCCTTGGCGCAACAAGACGTCGAGGTGCACCTCGTCACGCCACGATGGACCGGAGGGGATAGTACCGAGAAACACGACAACCTACACATACACCGGGTAGACCCGCCCCCCCCAGCGGATGGGCAAGACTTTCACACCCTCGCGTGGCAAGCGAATCGGAACATGGAGGAAGAATCCACACGCTTGCTGGCACAGGAGGGGCCTTTTCACCTCATCCACGCCCACGATTGGCTCACCGCATTCAGTGCCAGCGCCCTCAAGCACAGTTTCCGGCTTCCTCTTGTCGTCACGATCCACGCTACGGAACGAGGCAGAGGACGCGGTCACCTCAGCACCGACACCCAATGGGCCATCAACAACGTGGAGTGGTCTTTGGCCTACGAGGCCTGGCGCATCATCGCTTGCAGCAAGTTCATGACTCAAGAGATTGTCGACTACTTCAACGCCCCCGAGGACAAGATCGACATCATCCCCAACGGGGTCGACACGAGTCGCTTCGATCGCTGGGACGGGGTAGACCTGACCTCTTTCAGGAGCATGTACGCGCTGCCGGACGAGAAGATCGTCTTCTACGTTGGCCGCATCGTCCAAGAGAAGGGCCTTCATATCCTCATTGAAACGGTGCCCCGAATCCTCAGATCCTTCCCGAAAGCCAAGTTCGTCATCGCCGGAACTGGTCCTCTACTGAGCGACCTGCGGCGTCGGACATGGGAGCTGGGACTCTTCTCCAAGGTGTTGTTCACCGGCTTCATCCCTGACGAGGATCGGGACCGGCTCTTCAAAGTAGCGGACTGTGCTATCTTCCCCAGCATGTACGAACCTTTCGGCATCGTGGCCCTGGAGGCCATGGCAGCCAAGGTACCCGTTGTAGTCAGTGAAGTGGGGGGACTCAAAGAAGTCGTGCAGCACGCCGAGACCGGAATCACTGTCTATCCTGACAACACAGAGTCATTGGCCTGGGGTATCCTTCACACGCTTGAACACCCTGACTGGGCCCAGGCAAGAGTTAAGAGTGCGTACCGGGAAGTCGTTAACTTGTACAACTGGGACCGCATCGCCAAACTCACGAGGAAGGTCTACGAAAGAGTGGTTGAGGAGCGTGCCAGGGCATCCTGGTAATTGGAGCCGCCGACTTGTACTCCGCGGTCTACATCACTACCTTAGTGACTTCACGAGACCGGATCGCAGAACCGCGTTGAGCCCGTCCTCAGACTTCACCACCTATCTTCCCGTTGTCTACAACAACTGCGGGGGCTGTCCGGGAATCGTCACCCTCATCGGCCCACCCAACGGTGCCAGCCTGGACAACATCATTCCCATGTTTAGTTGGGACGCTGGCGCGCATCCGAACAGCAGCACCGCACTACACTTACACATAGCCACGAACCCCGACTTTACAGTCATCTCAAAGAGTTATCAGCAGTGAGGTAGAACCAGCGCTCCTCAGGTGCTCGTGACTCCCCAAATGGCGAGCACCTGAACGCATTCACATTGAGTACCCAGACGGAACAAACTTTTGCTAACACCCGGATTTCGTGCTACAATATCCCGCGCGGTCAGTGTGCCTGCCAAGATGGGCTTTGTGCCCTGACTCCATTCTTCTCTGACCAAGTCATGTCCTTCCGAAAAGGCCCAGTGTATAAGCGAATGCAGACAAAGAAAAGGAGACAGCCAGTGAAACCTAAAACTCTACTCATATTGTTAGTCCTTGTTGCAGTGATCTTCACGTCAGCAAGTTGCTCGCCCAAAACTGAACCGGATGAGCAGCCCCCCGCCTCTGGAGAAGAAAAAAAGACCGAGGTCCCGCCAGCCACCGCAGCTCCTGCCGCCAAGGAAAGCACAGCAACGCCCGAACCTGCTGCTACGGCCAAGCCAGAGAGCAGCGAGGAGGAGCTGCTCCTCTCTGAGCTTTCATCGCTGGATCAACTCGACACCTATCGCATACGTAACGTGATGGCCTGGGATGAGAAGAACGGCGAAAGCGGCTCCATGGAGATGCTAACTGAGTTCGTGCGAGAGCCTGCCGCCCAAAGAACACTCATGAAGGGGACCGACGACGCCGAGGAGTGGCAGATGGAGACCATTCAGATCGGTGATACGACCTACATCAACATGGACGGTACCTGGATGGCCATGCAGAGCGCCGACCAGGAAATGTCTGAAACCGGGGAGATCTGGGGCCCAGAAGATTTCTTGTGGGGAAGCAAAGGCAAGTACCTGGGCAAAGAGAAGGTCAACGGTTTGGATACGAAGCACTATCACTACGAAGCCAGCGACTTCAACTCTGGAGTGCAACTTTCAGATATCAAAGAGGCCGAGGCCGACGTGTGGGTTTCGACTAAATACGACGTCTACGTCAAGGTAATGATGCACATGATAGGTGTGAACCCCGATGGAGTCGAAAGCACTTTCAGCATAGAATCCTATCTAACCGACATCAACGCCCCGATCACTATCGAAGCACCGGAGGGCGTGGCCAAACCTGGGCTGCCGGAAGATATTCCCATGATGGATGGCGCCACCGACATAACTTCACTCGATACCTTCACGAGCTTCACAGTACCAGCTTCGGAAGATGATGTCATTGGCTTCTACAAGGCCCAAATGGCTGCCGAGGGTTGGAGAATGGAAGAATCTATGATACCGACCATGATGAACTTCACAAAAGGGGACCGAAGCGCAATCATCATGATCGCAGCAGAGGGCGAAACAACGTCAGTGACTATCATGCTCGAGGAATAGTACACGTCCCCTACAACGCCGCTTGCACCAAGGGAGTTTACGATCGCAAAATGGAGAAAGGCCTCAAGCATATCGCTTGAGGCTTTCTCTACATCCTCACCCACTGCCTGCGACAGAGCCGTCTCCGACGGGCCCGTCAAGACAGCTCATTTTCCCTTATAAGGCTGGCGTGGGCGTCAGCAGAACCTGGAGGAAATCATCGTACGCCTTCTCGACCAGATCCCTCACAGCGTATTCGGCTACTCTCACATAGTATGGCGACTCGGATGAGATCACCCCCCTTACGCACTCGTAAGGAAGCGCCTCACCTGGTTAAGAGAAGGGATACCTGCCCTGCCACCTAGTTCCCTACACTTGAGCGCGGCCACGGCGCTGGAGAAGCGCACTACTTCCTCCAAGTCCCATCCTCTGAGGATCCCATAGTCAAAGGCCCCATGAAAGACATCCCCGGCCCCAGTCGTGTCAACGACCTCCACCCTAAAGGTCGGATAGGCAAACTCTCCCCCATCACTGACACAGAACCCGCCCTTGTCTCCCGTGGTAACGACCACGGCCGCCTGGCCTTCGTGAAACAGCTTCCTGGCAGCTTCTCGAACACAACCCTCTGAGGTGAAGTTGAGAGCAAAGGTCTCCGAAGCCACGACGTAATCGGCTAGCTTCACCAGGGCTTCCATTCCAGGCCGAAAGCTTCCAGCATCAAGGATCACCTTGACATCCGCTTCCCTCGCCCACTTCGCGGCATGAATGGCGGCTTCCATCTGGTGCCCATCAACATGCAGAATCCTTCCAGATGTGATGGTCTTCCTGTCCAGATCCTCTGGTGCCAGCGGTGACACGCTGCCCACCGCAGAAACGATGGTCCGCTTTCCGGTTTTCCTCTCCACTATGGAGAATGAGAGCCGGGAGCTCTTGTCCTTCTCGATTCTCACCTGAGTGACATCTACTCCCTCTGCCTCAAGCTGCTCGACTATCAGTCGGCCCCTTACATCGTCGCCCACCTTGCCCACGAACAAGGTCTTCGCTCCCAATCTCGCTAGGGTCACAAGAGCAGTAGCAGTTGGGCCACCGCCTTGCTCCGAGAAGCTTGCTGTGTCAGTCTTGGTGTCAATGGGCGGATATTCTTCCACGACAGCCAGATAGTCCCACGCGCAGCAACCTAACCCAACAACATCGAATCGAGGCACATGCCCCCCCTGATTGCTTCATAAAGCAGGTGTATGGACTGACATAGAAGACACCTCCTAGCCACCACTCGCGGTAGGAGGCGCAGCGAACACGGTACGAATTGAAATCAGGCACCCCCGGCAGGATTCGAACCCACGACCCACTGCTTAGAAGGCAGTTGCTCTATCCACCTGAGCTACGGGGGCACGTCGTATGTCTACGACTAACAGGTATTTTAAGCATAAACCCACGTGTGTCAAGTTGACAGGAGATGGAAGTTAGTATAGAATAATGCCACGCCGAGGTAGCTCAGTTGGTAGAGCACATGACTGAAAATCATGGTGTCCCCAGTTCAACTCTGGGCCTCGGCATTGATCAAGCGGAAGTGGCTCAGTGGTAGAGCATCTGCTTGCCAAGCAGAGGGTCACGGGTTCGAATCCCGTCTTCCGCTCCTCTCGGGCGACGTCGCCAAGTGGCAAGGCAGGGGTCTGCAAAACCCCCATCGCCGGTTCAAATCCGGCCGTCGCCTCTAGTATGTCACGCGTCGTTAAGGAGGGCTGATAGTTTAGGGTTGAAGCTATCAGCCTTTTTGCAGTCTGCGGGGCGGTGGCGAAAAGGCAGACGCTGCGGACTTAAAATCCGCTGGACTTATGTCCATGAGGGTTCGAATCCCTCCCGCCCTATTGAACCACGGTATGAGGACGGTGTATCCGCGAGGAACACTCCCGATAGTAGGTTGGAACATGTGCAATGAAGGACCTCGGCCCATTTGGCCGGGGTTTTGTATGCCAGGAGACCAAGAGTAACGATATGCTATACGAACGCAGCAACCTTCGCAATGTGGCCATTATCGCTCACGTAGACCATGGCAAGACCACCCTCGTGGATGGCATGCTCAAGCAGGCGAAGGTCTTTCGCGAGAACCAGCAGGTGGCCGAGCGCGTACTCGACTCGAATGACTTGGAGCGCGAGCGTGGCATCACCATTCTGGCCAAGAATGCTGCGATTACCATCTGGGATCCCGAGACCTCGCAGCAGGTCAAGATCAACATCGTGGACACGCCCGGTCACGCCGATTTCGGCGGAGAGGTCGAGCGTGTGCTCAACATGGTGGACGGCGTTCTGCTGCTGGTGGACGCGGCCGAGGGCCCCATGCCGCAGACGCGATTTGTGCTCAAGAAGGCCTTGGCGATGAACCACGTTGTGATTGTGGTGATCAACAAGGTGGATCGCAAAGGCGCCAACTCGAATGACACGCTCAACCGCATCTTTGACCTGTTCCTGGAGCTAGGCGCCACCGATGATCAGGCCGAGTTCCGCGTCGTGTACACCAATGCAGTTACCGGGCAAGCTGGGCTGACGGCTGACCTCAGCCCCAACCTTCAGCCCCTCTTCGACGCGATCTTGCGCTATGTACCGGCACCCAAGGTAGACCCTGATGCTCCCTTGCAGATGCTAGTGACCACGCTGGACTATGACGAGCATCGTGGCTGCACTGCGATCGGGCGTGTAACCAGTGGTCGGCTGCTTGTCGGACAGAACCTGATGCGTATCACCCGGGAGGGCGACCTGATCCCGGATAAAGCACAGTATCTACAGGTACACGAAGCACTGCAACGGGTGGATGTGGACTGTGTGGAGGCAGGTGAGATCGCTGTGGTGGCCGGACTGGGGGACGTAGCCATTAGCGAGACTCTGGCCGATCCAGAGCACCCCATGGCTTTGCCAAAGATCCACGTCGAGGAGCCAACGGTTCGCATGACCTTTGGCGTCAACGTCTCCCCGCTATCTGGTACAGAAGGACGCTGGGGCACGTCGCGCAGGTTGCGTGCTCGCCTGTTTGACGAGCTGCGTCACGATATGGCCCTACGCGTGAACGAAACGGATAGCCCTGATACCTTCGAGGTCTCAGGACGCGGAGAGCTGCATCTGGCGATCTTGATCGAGACCATGCGACGCGAGGGCTACGAGTTTCAGGTCTCTCGGCCCACAGTGCTGATGCATCGTGACGAGAACGGCCAGCTGCTCGAGCCATTCGAGGAGGTACACATCGACACCACACCCGAGGCGGTTGGCGTGGTGGTCGAGATGCTTGGTAGCCGTCGCGGCCAGATGCTCAACATGCTGGACAAGGGCGATAGCAGCGTACACATCACGTACCTCGTGCCTACGCGGGGGCTGCTTGGCTTGCGCTACCAGTTTCTCACCACCTCACACGGCATGGGGGTGATGAACTCGGTGTTCCACGGCTATCTACCCATGACGGGTAAGATCCCTTCTCGCGCGAGCGGCTCACTGATCGCCTCGGAGGCGGGGCAGACTACCAGTTTTGGCCTGAAAAGCGCCGGGGAGCGTGGAACACTGTTCGTGACACCCGGCGTGACCGTCTACGAGGGCATGGTTGTGGGTGAGAATCAGCGACCAGAAGATATCGCCGTTAACGTCTCCAAACGCAAGCATCTCACCAACATGCGCCAATCCACGCGCGATATTGAGGTGCGCCTGGCCGCCGCGCGCGAGATGAGCCTGGACGAGGCCATCGAGTACCTGGGCGATGACGAGCTGTTGGAGGTCACACCACTGCACTTTCGCATTCGCAAAGCCATACTGGATACGCACGAGCGCGGCAAACAGCTAAAGCGCGCCAAAGTGGAGATGGAGTAGCGCGACTTAACTGCTTCCCTGGTAGGCAAATCTGGTTGTCACCCATGAGCAATCCTCGTTTTCGTTGGACACTTCTGGGGACTTGCTTTCGAACCCGCTAGCGAGCGATGCCTCGAGATGTCCCCCAACTCGACGTGTCGAGCCTCTCATCTTACTCACCACCAAGTGTTGCGCTCTACACAACAGTGTTGACATCTGTACAGTGTTGTGCTACAATTGACACTGTAAACACTGCTAGCAATCTGGGGGGAGCCGCACAATGACTGCAAGCAACATCAAACCCAATATCCTCGTCATCATCACCGATCAGTTGCGCCAGGATCATCTGGGGTGCTACGGGAACACAATAGTTCGCACGCCCAATCTCGACCGGCTAGCTGTTCAGGGTGTTCGATGCGACCGCCATTATGTGAATAATCCACTCTGCATGCCCTCACGGTCCACATTGTTCACCGGGATGACTCCTCGCGGGCACACTGTGCGAGCGAATGGCATCAATCTTCCGTTGCACTTTCCGGTGCTACCAGGGATACTGGCTTCGCACGGGTATCAGTCGCACATGGTGGGCAAGCTGCATCTCACGAATCACGTCAAGAATGTGCCCTGGCACCGGACTGAAGACGACGAGTGCGCAAAGCTCAAGGAAGGGTTGCCTGTGCGGGGTTTTGAGTCGGGAGAGATGTCCATCGGCCACGGGAACTACATGAGGGGTGCCTATCTGGATTGGCTGGAGCAGAAGCTCGATGGAGCGCCATCGCCCTGGGATCTTACCCACGAAGGGATGGGCTACGGTGCGGAGCAGTGCTACTACACCGAGATCACGGAGGAGCTGCATCATTCGACCTGGATCGGTGAGCGTACGATCGATTTTCTGGAGGAGCGGGACAGGAATCGACCATTCTTCCTGTGGTGTTCATTCCCGGACCCTCATCACCCGTACTGCCCACCTCAGGAATACGCCGAAATGTATCCTCCGGAGGAAATGCCCCTTCCAGCGCGTAGAGAAGGAGAGCTCGATAGTCTAGGCCCCCATTTTCAGTTGGCCTACAAGGGAACGCAAATGCTCGCCGGTCGATTCTTCCACGAACCCACGTTGATGACCGATATGCAGTATCGAGAAATCATCGGCCTCACCTACGGAATGGTGTCCTTGATCGACGTGAACGTCGGGCGCATTCTGGACACGTTGCGGGCGCTGGACCTGGAGCAGGACACAATCGTGATCTTCACATCGGATCACGGTGACGTGACGGGTGACCACTGGTTAATGAACAAGGGCCCCTTCCAATTCGAGGGCCTTCTGAAAGTACCTTTCATCGTGCGCTGGCCCGGGAAGTACGCTTCCAGCCGCGAGATCTCGTGTCTGACGAGTCATCTCGACTTCCTGCCGACAACGTTGGACATACTGGGGCTTGCCTATCCGGAGGGCGATGTGCCGGATCCCCCGGAGGCGCCACGTCAACGACCGCCCCTGGTTGGAGCATCCATGGCATCACTGTTGGCAGGCAGTACCGAGCCCATCCACACAGCGGTTCTGGTGGAGAATGATGAGGACTACATAGGCAGTGATCTGCGCACGGTCATCACGGAGCGCTACAAACTGACCTGCTACTCAGGCCACGATTTCGGTGAGCTTTTCGACCTGCAGGAGGACCCAGACGAGCTGCACAACCTCTGGGACGTGCCCGAGCACCAGACGCTGAAGCTCGAGATGAAAGCCAAGCTGCTCGAGATGATCATGGACACCGAAAGCCCGCTTCCACGGCGGCTCAGCCACGCATAATTGATCGTACACGAGGGTATGTGTCCAATAGGCGACTATCGTAGAGGAGGTTCAACAAATGAGAATCGCAGTGATCAACGAAACCAGCGCTGCGGACAGGAACGCCGATATACTGGCGGCTCTGGAAGGTCGGGGGCACGAGATCTTCAATGTGGGTATGACCAAATGCGGCGCTCAACCGGAGTTGCTCTACATCCACACCGGCCTCATGACAGCCATCCTGCTGAATCTGAAGAGAGTGGATTTTGTGGTAGGAGGATGCGGCACAGGGCAGGGTTATCTTAACTCGGCGATGCAGTATCCGGGCGTCTTCTGTGGCCTGATCCTGGATCCATTGGACGCCTGGCTCTTCACCCAGATCAACGGGGGGAACTGCATTTCACTGCCTCTGAATAAGGGGTACGGCTGGGCCGGTGACGTGAACCTGAGGTTCATCTTCGATCGGATATTCAGTGTCGACCGGGGCTGCGGCTACCCTGCGCACAGGAAAGAGCCCCAGCAGGCAGCGATCAGGACACTAGCGAACATTTCCGTTCTGACGCATCGACCCTTCGCAGAGATCATTGCCGCTCTCCCGGACGATGCTCTGCTTCCGGCCGTGGAGTATCCGGGGATGCAGGAGTCGATTGACCTCCCCTCCATCAAAGACCCGGCTCTGAAGGCGGCTTTCATGAAGCGGCTTGGTTCATAGAGAAACGTCAGTCACTGAATAGAATGCGCGCGAAGTCTTCACTACATGTTGACAAAGGTGGTCAGACGTGCTATAATCTGAGCAAATGTCACGGACATTTGTTAAAGTCATTCAGCCCCGCTTGAGAAAGAGATCACGGGATGACACTGCTCATTCGTCGCGCCACGTATCTCCTTCGCGATGCCAATCGCATCGAGCTCGATGCAGATCTGCTTATCGAGGGAAGCCGCATCACCTCCGTAGGCCGTGACCTGCCTGCACCCTCGCAGGCAGAAGTCATAGATGCGAAGGGCTGTGCTGTCATCCCCGGTTTGGTCAATGCCCATACACATCTCTATCAGAATCTCCTTAAGGGTGTTGGGTCTGGACTCCGTCTGGTGCCCTGGTGCGACGCCGTTCTTTTCCCCATCGTAGATGTCATCCTCCAGGAGAAACGAACCGGTAATGAGCGCCCGGCTTATCTCTGGTCAGCATTGGGAACACTAGAGATGATCCGCGCCGGCACGACTTGCTGCCAGAATCTGGACGTTTCCATGGACGGCATTTTCCAAGCCTGGAGCGACATAGGATTGCGTGGCGTCGGAGCCATCACACTAGCCGATGATTGGATCCCCTCCGACGTCATGACCGAGAGCGACAAACTCAAGCAATCAGCATTGGATTACGTGGAGCGCTGGCACAACCCTGCCGGACGCATCACTATCAGTCTGGGACCTTCCACTCCTTTCCTCTGCAGTGCTGATCTGCTGGCCTGGGTCCGTGATACCGCCCAGGCACTAGATTTGGGCATCCACATTCACCTAAGCGAGACGGCGACCGAGGTGGAAGAATCACTACGCGATTGGGGCATTGGTCCCATCGAGCGGCTGGAACAACTACGCTTGCTCGGCGCGCGACTCAGCGCCGTCCACTGTGTTCACCTGGCCACCACCGAGATGGATCTCTTGGCTCGACAAGGCGTAACCGTCGTACACTGCCCCAAATCGAACATGAAGCTTGCCGACGGCCTAATGCCCTGGCCTGCCTTGAAGACGGCCGGAGTGCCGGTGGCGCTGGGTAACGACGGCTGCGCCTCCAACGATACGCTCGACATGTGGGAGGAGATGCGAACCGCGACCTTGCTGGGCAGCATTGGAGCCGGCGATCCGGCAGCCATCACTCCCGCCGATATCTTTCGCGCCGCCACTGAGATTGGTGCCCGTGCCTGCCGAGTGGACGCAGGTACGCTGGACCCAGGCAGATTGGCCGACGTCGCCATCGTTGACCTGAGCGCCTCTCACCTACGCCCCGTGCACGATGTCCTGGGCACGCTGGTCTACTGCGCTCGTGCCGGCGACGTGCGCGATACCATCATTGACGGACAGATAGTCATGCGCGAGCGCCACATCCGCACTGTGGACGAGGCAACCTTGATAGAAGAGGCTGATGTGGTAGGGCAGGAGTTGTACGCACGCGCGCAACGGAGTACAGTCAAGCGCGATCAGTCCTCCACAGTACTCACAGGAGGTTCAAAATGAGTACACTGGTTCAATACGTTGCAGGTAAGACCTTCTTTCACCGTCTCGACCCTCGTTCCAAGATCATTTTCATGTTACTCATCACAGGAGTCATCTTTGTTGTTCAGAGCATTTGGGTAGCGGGAGTGGTGCTGCTCACAATGATCCTGCTCTGGTTCATGGCCGGTCTACCCTTCTCCGTGCTCAAGGGATTGGGCAAGGCGATGATTGGCATCATGGTGTTCCTTTTCGCCGTGCAAGCGTTGCTCTACCCGGGTGAGACGATATTGATTCAACCCATTATCCCTCACTTTGTGCCGCTCATCGGTGGCATGGGCAGGATTGCGCTAGAGGGCGTCATGTTTGCTTTACTGCTCTCATTGCGCTTGCTGGCGATGATCATTGTGCTTCCGGTAGTGAGCATGACCACGCCAGTGCACATATTTGCTCTGGGGCTGGTGCGCATGGGGTTGCCCTACAGCCTGGCCTACACAACGACGACGGCACTCAACTTGATCCCCATCCTACAAAGCGAGGCAAACGTTATCGTGGACGCCCAACGACTCCGGGGCCTTCAGGTCTTCGAGAAAGGTAAGTTTCTGGACAAGTTGAAAGCCTACCCCTCCCTGATAACGCCGCTGGTCATCGGTGCCATGCGTCGGGCTCAGTTGATAGCCGTGGCTATGGACTCACGTGCGTTTGGCGCTACCAAGGAACGTACCTACATCCAGGATATAGAGATGCACACTATGGATTGGACTTTCATTGCCCTCTCTGTGCTGTATGTAGGGCTGGCAACCATCGCGAACTACCTGATTGCATAGGAGGCACATCATGAATCAGAAAGAACCTTATATCATATTCGAAGACGCCTCCTACCGCTATCCACGCGCCAAGCATTATGCGCTCAAGCATCTGGACCTCACGATCTACAAGGGGGAGTTTGTCGCTGTTCTGGGCGAAAACGGCGCGGGCAAATCCACCTTCTGCCAGGCCCTCAACGGAGTAGTACCACAATCGCGCAGTGGCAGGATGAGGGGACGAATCACTGTCGGTGGCCTGGACACGCAACAAGTCACGGTTGCTGAGCTCTCAGAGAAAGTTGGCATCGTGCTGGAAGATCCAGAGACACAACTCTTCACCACCAGCGTGCTCAGCGAGGTGGCCTTTGGGCCGGAGAACGTAGGCATCGACCCGCAAGAGATCTTGCGCCGTGCTGAGTGGGCACTGAAGGTCGTGCGACTGACAGGCTATGAGGATCGTGCGCCCACCGCGCTGTCTGGTGGCCAGAAACAGCGCCTGGCGATCGCGGCGGCACTGACTATGCGTCCCGAGGTGTTGGCACTAGACGAAGCCACATCGCAACTTGATCCGGTAGGCACCGTAGAGGTCTTTTCCGTTATCCGGGAGCTGAATGAAACCTACGGGATGACCATAGTGATGGCAACTGACAAAGGAGAAGAGGTAGCCACATTCGCGGACAGAGTGCTAGTATTGCATGATGGTGAACTGATCGCGCAGGGAACTCCACGCGAGATCTTTGCGGACAGCGAATTACTTGATCGCATTGTAATCCGCGCACCCCAGGTATCACAACTGGCGACCTATCTGAAGAACAACGACTCCTCTTTGGCCAAGTTCCCCATAACACTAGATGAAGCCAAGCACGGCATCGAACAGCTACTGGGCTGGAGTAGCCGTATTCAGGCCTCATCTGAGGAGGTACAATGAACTTGAACGACATTGCCATTGCAATCGAGAACATGGAGTACGTCTATCAGCCTCACGATGTCAAAGCCGTGAGGGGGATCACTTTCAGCATCCAGAAAGGCGAGTTTGTGGGCATCATCGGCCAGAATGGCGCAGGCAAGACCACGCTACTCAAGAACATTCTCGGCCTGCTGATACCCACGTCAGGGCGAATACTCGTCAACGGCGTTGATACTCGCGACGTGACAGTGGCCGAGCAAGCTACACAGGTCGGGTTCGTGTTGCAAAACCCTGATCAGCAACTATTCGCGCAGACGGTGGTGGAAGAGATCGCTTTTGGGCCACGTAATATGGGACTCTCGGAAGACGAGATTCACGAACGGGTGGAAGAAGCGATTTCGCTCACCAAACTGGACATGTTTCGAGACAGCTTCCCTCCAGCGTTGCCCAAGGGTGACCGCGCGAAGGTGGTGATTGCATCGGTCCTGGCAATGCGGCCTGAGATTCTGATTCTGGACGAGCCAACAACGGGGCAAGATTACAAGGGCTGTCATCAGATCATGCAGATCGCCCGCGGCCTGCACGAAAAAGGTCGCACCATTCTCGTCGTAACTCACCACATGGCTCTCGTCTCCGAGTACACAGAACGCACCATCGCACTCTGTCAGGGCGAGATTCTACTGGACGATGCAACGGATGTAGTCTTCTCGCAACCCACGATCCTGCTTCAGACACAAGTCACGCCACCACAAATCACGCAGCTTGCAATGGCGTTACCTCGTGAGCTAGAACTGCCAACCGCAGCCCTGACTGTTACGCAGTTAGGAGATCCTATCCTGCAGAGTGCGAGAGAAAGAGAGCGTCTGAAGAAAGCATGAATAGGCAACAACGAGAGATGGGAGAGCACTGATGAATGAACTCTTGGAGCGCTTGAGTGCCATATGCGGCCCGGAGCACGTCACTGACGTGTTGGCGGACCGGCTATGCTACCGACGCGATTGTGGTCCAACCCCAGGCGGTGTGCCGGACATTGTCGTGCGACCCGAGTCAACCACCGAGGTGGTTGAAATCGTCAAGGTCGCTAACCAAGCCAGGAAGCCCCTCTTCATTTGGGGACGCGCCACGACCTTCGTGGATTTCGGCATCCAAGAGGGGTGCATCGTGATGGCCCTCGATCTGATGAAACGCATCGTCAAGATCGACCTGGAGAGCCAGGTTGTCACCACTGAGACGGGTGCCATCTGGCACGCCGTGGACAGCGAGCTGAACAGACTGGGTTGGGAGATGACGGTGCCTGGAGGTGGAGGGATGTTCTCCTGTACCATAGGCGGCACGGTAGCCTACAATGCCGTCCCTCACGGCATCACCGAGTATGGCATCACTGGAGGCCATGTGGTATCCCTCCAGGTAGTTCTGGCCGACGGCACGGTGATACGCACTTCCTCCGCGGCCAACACCGACGTGCCTCTATCCTTCGAACGAGGCGCTAACGGCCCCGACCTGACCGGATTGTTCATAGGTTCCTGTGGCACACTGGGCATCATCACCGAGGTGACCATGCGCATTCACCGCATCCCAGAGTGCGAGCGATTCCTTTTCTACGCATTTGATACCGTGGACGACTGCGTGGACGCGGCCCAGGCGATCCAGCAACGAGATGCAGCTACCTTTCTCATCGGCCTCTTCGGTGGGCCTAAACCAGACGGCGTGGAGGGAGAAGTCTTCTTGCACACCATCATCCGCGACAATGTCGGGGAAGCGGAAAGACGAGCTCAAGCTGCTAGCATTTGCTGTGAGACGTTCCGCGGCCGGGCGCAAGATGCGGATGGCACACGCCGCTACTGGACGGAGCACATGTACTCCTGGCTACGCAACACTTCAGCTAAAGCCTACTATGGAGGTCGTCCCTACTTCTGCCCAGAAGTAGCTGGGTTCTTGCCCACACAAGCGCTCAAAGAGGCCGTCCCCATGCTGCATGAGTACGTTGCGAGCAATGCGGATTTCGCTCGTGTGGGGATGCGCGTCAAGGGATTCGATGTCTACTTCTCGCCCAACGCCGCCTACCTCTGGGTAGACACTCTCTACCTGGAGATGAGCCCAGAAGCCAAAGAGGTAGGGCTACAGGTGCGAGCAGAAATTGCGGAGATGCTCTTCAGCCGTTGGATGTCACCGGGCGGAATTGTCTCTGGCATCGCGCCATACATCATGCCCCGACTGGGCACGGCGTTCGCCTTGATGAAGACCATCAAGGCAGCACTGGACCCCCACAATATCCTCAACCCAGGCGTACTGATGCTGGGCCAGGAGAACATCAATGACTAACCACAACGAACAAGAGCTACACCTGCAATCTGTCGCACAGTCCACCTACGAGTGTCTGCGTTGTGCTTTCTGTTTCGATCTGAGTTGGTTGGGCCCGGCTAACCTTTGCCCTTCCTACACATGGGGCAGCTTTGAATCCTACGGAGCGCGTGGACGCATCGCCCTGGCCCGCGCCATTATCGAGGGTGAACTCGAGTACGACGAGAGTCTAATCCGACGCGTCTTTGCCTGCACCGAGTGCCGGGCTTGCGCCGAAATGTGCTTCAAGTATATTGATACGATCAAGATCTACGCTGCCATGCGCGAGGACCTAGCTGACCGTGGGCTAATTCCTCCGGCACTGGCGGACGTCGTCGAGGGCCTAACCAAGACGCACAACATCTACGACAAACCCCACGAGAAGCGCCTCTCCTGGCTCAAGGATCACTCGCGTGTGGATCGAGCTGCGCCAGTAGCATTCTTTGTCGGCTGTACCCCATCGTATGTACGGCGCACGCTGGCCCGCGATACTTATTCCGTCCTGGCCGCTTCGGGCCTTGACTTCACGGTGCTCGGCAGCGAGTGGTGCTG
>JAKLPW010000097.1 GCA_022013675.1 Anaerolineae bacterium
ACAGACTCCCTTTTATGCCCATTGCTTCAGATACGCTGGGATGTCAATCGCCTCTCTGGGTCCAACGAGTATCTCCCAGCCAGGAAGTTCTTCCTCCAATTCGCCGGAGATGGTGGATACGAAACCAGGGATGACGATTTTCTTGTGGCTTACTTTCTGCAATACGCCCATAGTATTGACAGACTTAGCGATTTTCTCGGCATCGAACTTGCCGGCTGCCCAGGCCGTGAGGACAGACATGCCCTCGGCATCGGTTATAAGGAGCCAACTCGGCAGACCAGAGTTCTCTGCTTCGCCGGCCACGCTGAAGTAGGTGAGTGAGAAATTGGTCGTGACCAGCAACGGAGATTCCGGTGCCGGGTCGTTGATCTCGTAGAGTCCCGGGGTGACCTGGATCGGTTTCTGTGGATCGGTGAAAATATTTTGTCGCAGAGTCAACAAGGGATAGGCGATGGCGGGATCGAAGGTATCCAGAACAATGAAGCCCGCGTACTTGGCGATATGCTGCGCGGCCAACATGACCTCATCCTCAATGCTAGCGGCTCCCTCTCCAGGGAAGGTGATGATGGGGAACCCCAGAAGTCTGAAGTTCTTCTTGATTGCCAGGCGACGTAGCTGCGTGAGTGCTGCCAGGGAATCCGCCATGCCCCGGGTGCCTGGATCGAGCACTATGTCCTTCACTCCGATCTGTTGGAGTTCCTTGGTCAAGGATGCCAGCGCGCTCAGATCACCGTCTTTTACCTTCACTGCCAGTGGCGCCTTGTGCTCAAGAGCCAAAGCGGCCATCTCCTGGTAGTTGTCAGCATTGGCGCCGTAGATCAAGGGCGCGGAATCCCCACCGTTGTACAGGGCAGCTTGTATGGCAGCAGGCGACTCGCTCATCAGAATCAGGGGAAGGTCCGTGAGCTTGCCGACAGCAGCAACGCAATCAGCGAAAGCCTGTACTTCGCCTGAGGAGTTCTCCACCGCTATGCCATCAAAGGCGAGAGCGATGCCAACTCTTTCTATGGAATAGTCAGCTACCTCCGTGACTGTCTTCGCATACTCCTCTTCTGGTTGAGAATCTCTCACCTTGACGAACAAGCCTGCTTGATGAAAGAAAGTCTTCTCGTGGCGGAAGAGAACGGTCTCGTTGCCCACAGAGACCTTCTTGTCATCGCTGCCAATTGTGACGAGACGGATCGGAGGAGCCGCGGCGGCTGCCAATTGTTCTTTGGCTTCCTCAGAAACGTGGGGGCAAGCTGCCAGCTCTGCTTGCTTCGCTGCCAGTTTCATGGCGAAGGCAAGGCAGGTAGGAAAGCCGCATTCCTTGCAGTTGGTTCTTGGTAGTAGCTTGTAGATCTGTAGACCGCTAAGTCCCATTTCTTTATTCTCCTTCTGGGGAGCCTTGCATTAGTCTGGAGATGGCTCTCTTGACGTTGACGATGCTTTCGGGATGGCGCAACACCAGGATGTCGCTGCCTGCTTGCAGCAGAGTTTCAGCGGTTATTGCCTCCCATAGCAGACTGCGTTTCTTCCAGTCACCCCATTCCTCAGGAATGCCATCATTGACCTTGCTCTCCTTGGCGCGCCACGCTTCTTCTCCTACTCTGTGAATCGCTGGTTGCTGAGTCATGGTATCTCCGGTCAAGGCCGCGATTCGCAACCGCTCCATGACCGAGTAGCTGTACTCCAGACCATAACCCAGGGCTCCAGTTGTGGGATCCATCAGAATGCGATCAAGCTCCATACGCATGTCGCTGATTAGGATGTTGAGCTGTTTGGCGAGATTGACGTCAATGGGGGAGCCAGCTATGACAAGGTGGTCGTAGGCCAGCGCTGCAGCGACGATACTGCGGTAGTTCTTGTCTTCGCAGTTGCCCAGAGCGACTCGCTCGCCCTTGGCTGCTTCCGCGGCTGCTTCCAAAACCTCATTGTCCTTATCAGCTTGGCCTGGGCCATAGATTACAAGAGGCAGGCCAGTGGCCGACAAGACTTCCTTGACCACAGCGGTCGCTTCTGCCCTGCCGGTGTCGCCCCACTCTGTGCTGGCGCTTTGTAGCTTCAGGGCAATTATATCGGCGCCATACTCTTCTGCCTTTGTGGCCCATGCGGCGGGATCGTTGAGCAGATCACCCCAGGCATCAAGCAACAATGGTGACCAGTCCTTGGGATAACAATCCATGATTTCTATGGCCACGACCGGCGGATTGGGGACAGTGCCCTCGAAATGCAGAAATGGGAGAGTTGTCTCGCCTCCCACTGTAACTGTTCTGCTTCTGGTGCCACCATCGGCGGAGGTGGCTCCCAAGGTCACCTCTCGAACCTGACCGGTCCATTTGTCTGTAGGTATTTGTACACTCACAGCAGCTACCATCTAGTTCTTATCTCCTTTCGAGTTGGCGTTGAGGCTGAGCCATATCTCTTGGTAGGGATACCGTTACGTGATCTGCCAAGAGATAAGCATAGGTTCCTGAAGCGCAAGAGAACGCGGACAACAGAACCTACTAGGCCATGTACCAAGACCAGCGAGTTCCTCTCATATCACGGATGATGTCTGTGGTAGACACTACTCCGATGGGCTTCTTGCCTTCCGGCGTGTCCTCGGTGACCAATAGCCTGTGGATGCCTTTATCGAGCATAAGCTGGGCTGCTTCCGCAACCGTCGCATCGATTCCGACAGCTATGACGTCAGCAGTCATGATGTCGGAAGCTGTGTACTCCAATAGGTCCTTGCCATATAGCCGTAGCAGGTCAATGTGGGATATGATTCCGGCCACAGTCGCCTCTGGAGGATGTACCACGATGATGGCGTGCACGTCAGTATCCGCGACCACCCTCACTACCTCCTGAACGGGTACGTCTGGGGCACAGGTGATTACCCCTTTG
>JAKLPW010000098.1 GCA_022013675.1 Anaerolineae bacterium
ATCGCGTTGGGCAAGGTCTCCCGACCGTAGCGCCCCCCTCGCGTTGGGTAAGGTCTCCTGACCGTAGCGCCCTCGCGTTGGGTAAGGTCTCCTGGCCATCGCGCGTTGGGTAAGGTCTCCCGACCGCAGCCCGCCCGTGGTGGTCGGTTGGGAGACTTGCGTTGGGCAAGGTCTCCTGACCGTAGGCCTGCCCGTGGTGGTCGGTCAGGAGACCTCCACCATCAGGAGGTAAGTCTTCGAGTTCTTTCAGGAAAGTCTGTGATATGATAACATTGTGTGTGTACTCCTCTATGGCCGCAATCACATCCAGGATGTGGCGGAGGTAGGGAACAGCGCTTCTCACAGCGGTACCTCCTCGGCGAATATGTACTCTGCCAGATAGGGACTCACACCGCCCCGCGAGACCACGTCTACCTCACAGCCCAGCAGCGCTTCCACTGGAAAAGCGATTGCCCGAGTCGCGCCGCCGTAAAACAGGCGGTGCTGGGTCAGGAAGCAATCCAGCACCGGCTCTTCCAGGCCGGTGCGGCTCTACGTGGCGGGAACTTAACGCGCCTGCCTCTCTCCCGAACCCACTTGACAGGATAGGGCATACAATCTAGAATGACCGGGTGGGAAACCTCAGAGCAGATGTCCCTGGCCCGTTGGTGTACTGGGCCAACAGTCGAATGGAAAGGAGCAAGCATAAGTGACGTATCATCCTGAATCGCTCATATTGGAACTTGAGGATTTTGCTCGTGATTTGCGAATCGAGGCATTGACTATGATTCACAGGAGACAGGCTGGGCATCCGGGAGGATCCCTATCCTCTGCTGAGATCATGGCCGCTCTCTTTTTCCACAAGCTGCGCTTCGATCCGAGCAATTTGGACTGGCCTGAGCGGGATCGATTCATTCTGAGCAAGGGCCATGCGTCTGCCATACTATACGCGGCATTGGCGCGTCGAGGCGTATTCCCGCTGGAAGACCTGGAACAGTGGGGGGAGTTGAGTTGCCATCTGCAAGGTCATCCCGATCGCCTCAAAACGCCTGGCGTAGAAATGACCTCCGGCATATTGGGTCATGGAGTGGCAATTGGGGCAGGCTTGGCACTGGCTGCCCGGCAGAGAGGTTTGGGCTATCGAGTGTACGTGCTCCTGGGTGATGGTGAGTGCCAGGCCGGAATAGTCTGGGAGGGGGCCATGGTGGCCGCGAAGTTCCAATTGGCCAACCTGACCGCCATAGTGGACTACAATGACGTGCAATTGGATGGCTCCGTGCACGAGATCATGCCTCTACAGCCTTTCGTGGACAAGTGGCAGGCGTTCAATTGGAAGGTTCTGGAGATCAATGGGCACAACATGCGCCAGGTGCTGGAGGCATTGGACACGGCGGATGAGATTCACGATCGACCGGTGGTCATCGTGGCTCATACAACAAAGGGTAAGGGAGTCTCATTTATGGAGAACGACTCGCGCTGGCACGGAATCCCCCCAGATGACAAACAGTATGCTCAGGCGGTTGCGGAGCTGAGGAGGGAAGCATGATGAGTGAGATGAGTATGCGTGAGGGCTTTGGGCGAGCTTTGGCTGAGTATGGAGAGATCAATCCGGACATCATGGTACTGGACGTGGACACGTCATCTTCCACCAAGGCTGATTTGTTCGCTCAGCGTTTTCCCGATCGGTTTTTTAACATAGGCATTGCCGAGCCTTCTATGATAGATGTGGCAGTGGGTTTGGCCTTGGGAGGGTGGATTCCCTTTGCCAATGGCTTCGCTGCACTACTCGCCCTCCGAGCGACGGAACAGATCCGCACCTGTGTCTGTTATGCTCGGACTAACGTCAAGCTGATCGCCGGGTACGCCGGTCTTTCGGACTACAAGGATGGCCCTACTCACCATACGGTCATGGACATTGCTGTTATGAGATCGTTGCC
>JAKLPW010000099.1 GCA_022013675.1 Anaerolineae bacterium
CTCGGAGCTGAACGACCCGCTGGATCAGCGTGAGCGCTTCGAAGCCCAAGCCAGTGCCATGGCCTCAGGGGATGAGGAGGCTCATCCTACCGATGAGGATTTCCTGAGGGCGCTAGAGCATGGGATGCCACCCACTGGTGGGCTGGGGTGGGGTGTCGATCGCATGGTCATGCTCTTCACTGATCAGCCTTCCATCCGCGAGGTTATTCTCTTCCCCCAACTCCGAAGTAAGGATTGACGAGTCAAGTTCGGATCACGAATCTCACGAATGGAAGAATGACACGAATACTGCCAAAGTCGTGTATAGAAAAACATTCGTGAGATTCGGCTATTCGTGCCATTCGTGATCAATTCGTGATTCCCGAGGTGACAACAACCTTGAAGAACCCTCTCTACGTAGCATTCGTATGGCACATGCACCAACCCTACTATCGCGACGACGCGGCGGGTAGTTTCGTCCTGCCTTGGACGCGTCTACGTGCCGCCAAGGACTATCTGCACATGGCAGAAGTGCTGGCTCAGCATCCAGACATCCATGCAACCTTCAACCTGGTCCCGAGTTTGGTCGAACAGATCCTGGAGTATGTGGATCACAGCGGGAGCGACGAGTACCTTTCTGTTAGCCTGAAAGAAGAGTGGTCACCTGAGGACAAGGACTTCATGTTGTCCTTCTTCTTCAGCGCCAACTGGGAAAAGTTCATTCAGCCTCATCCAACTTATGACCGCCTCCTTCAAATCCGAGAGAAACTCCGAGACCGCGCCCAATACCTCTCAGACCAATACTTCCGAGACCTGGCAGCGTGGTTCAATCTGGTCTGGATCGACCCCAACTGGCTGGAGCGGGAGCCAATTCTCCGTGCTTTCATTAGCAAAGGAACCGGTTTCTCAAATGAAGATAACCGTACTATTGTCAGTTTCCACGAAAGGATAATGGGAAGAACCATCAATGCCTACCGGGAGATGGAAGACCGCGGACAGATTGAGATATGCACATCACCGTACTATCATCCCATCCTGCCTCTCCTCATAGACAGCCAGTCAGCCAGAGAAGCTACTCCTGACATATCTCTTCCCAACCCCCTCTACGCGCACCCTGAGGATGCCGTGGCTCAAATCAAGCGAGCTATTCAGTTCCATGAGAAGCACTTCGGGCGTTCTCCTCAGGGATTGTGGCCTCCCGAAGGATCTGTGAGCGATGCGCTGCTTTCGCTACTTGCTGAGCACACTGAAATTCGCTGGATCGCTTCTGATGAAGCGGTACTAGCACACTCGGCAGGCCAGGAGGTCCATCGAGACGGATACGGTCACATCACCAATCCTCACTTCCTATACCAACCCTATCGCGTAAGCGACGGCAACGGAAGTCGCGGGCCTGCTATCGTGTTCCGCGACAACTTGCTGTCAGATCGCATCGGGTTCGTGTACCGGCATATGGACAGTAGGCAGGCGGCGGCGGACATGGTGCATCGCCTGCAACGCATCCGCGAGAATCTTGGAGACAGCGGCCCTCACCTCGTATCCATCATTCTCGATGGAGAGAACTGCTGGGATGAATACGAGCATAATGGAGATCCCTTCCTACATAGCCTCTACGAAATGCTCTCCGACGATCCTCTGCTGGCAACAGTTACGATCAGCGAGTATCTCAACGCCCATCCCGTCAGGGCAACGCTCCCGCACCTATTCGCGGGCTCCTGGATCGGACACAACTTCGAGACCTGGATCGGCGAGCCCGCCCAGAATCGCGCCTGGGAGCAACTGGAGCAAACGCGCCGGCATCTGGTGGCATGGCAGGCACAGCATCCCGAGGCCGACGAGAAACTCCTTGAGCGCACCTGGACAGAGATCTACATCGCCGAGGGAAGCGACTGGTTCTGGTGGCATTCCAGCCGGAATCATGCCGCCGAGGAACCCCTCTTCGACAACTCCTTCAGACAACACCTGGCAAGCGTGTACAGCCTGACGGGACAGATGACGCCAGAGTGGTTACTGGAGAAGGGGCTTGCACCTGTTCCAGAATCACCCTCGCGCCCCCCCTCGGCGTACCTTTCGCCCTCGCTCGAAGCCAGCCAGCAGGCCTTCCCTCGGTGGGCGCACGCAGGATATGTCAGTCCGCGCAGCTCATCGGGTGCTATGCAGATGGCCAGCACCTTGATCAAGGGACTTTACTACGGCTACGACCATGACAATCTGTTCGTTCGAGTGGATTCCAACCAACCTCTGCATACCTGCACCATTGATATCCTGCTTTCCGTCGTCAACCACTCAGAAGACACCACGCCAAACGCACAGACTACTGAACTCCTGAAGCAACCGCTGCAGCCAGAACAGTATGATATACAGGTCGGCCCGGATGCTAACTCGGCCACCTTGCGACGTGCAGGTCCAGATGCGCGGTGGGATGAAACAGCAAGTTTGACACTGAGTCGGGCAGAGCAGACTCTGGAGCTGCGCATTCCGCTGCTAGACATCGGCAGCGCACAGGGAGACACCCTGATAATGCGGGTCCTCATGAGTAAAGATGACTCCGTTACAGAAACATTACCCACGCGCGAGAACCTGGAAATCAAACTATCCTCCTTCAACTAGCAAGACGCACCGCCGTGGACTGGTGGTGCTGGCATAATCCCCAGCACTGGCTCTTTAGGCCCGTGCGCTCCGATGAACAGACGATGACAGGCACACTTTCCCAGCACGGGCTCTTCAGGCCCGTGCGGCTCCGATCAACACGCTCTGCAAACAAATGGATTTTGCTATTGCATCCACTCTCCTTTTATGTTATAATGGTGACTAGGTGGCCCATGGATTACTGGACTTCTCACGGGCTGCTGACCGAACCGTGAAGATGACCCGCCGGGTCGTCTGCACTCCATTGTGGAATGGCTCGTTCTTTACTAAAGGAGGCGAAACTATGTACGAGAAAGTCATCATTGTTGGCAATCTGGGCCGAGACCCCGAAATGCGCTACACACCATCAGGAAAAGCCGTCACTAACCTGAACGTAGCCACGAATCGCCGCTGGACCAATGCCGAAGGCCAGACCCAAGATGAAACCACCTGGTTCCGCGTAGCGGTGTGGGGCAAACAAGCCGAGACCTGCAATCAGTATCTCTCCAAAGGCAGCCAAGTTCTGATAGAGGGCGACAGAATCAAAGCCCGCGCTTACAAGAACAGGGACGGAGAGCCCGCAGCCTCTTTGGAGGTCACAGCCTTCAGAGTACGCTTCCTGGGAGGAGGGCGCGGTGAACCCACCGAAGCTCCTGCGGAGGAGCCTCCCATTGAGGATGAGGCAGAGATACCCTTCTAGTCAAATCATGTAGCAAGTCTAGTATGTGAGGCTATTCATCTCACGAGCTACTATCTAGCAGTCTGTCGGAGAGATGTAGTTTAGCCCCTTGTGGGCGGCTTATAAGTGGCAAAATAGCTCAAAAACAGACAATAAACGGGCACGAGGCCCTATACTACAGAGTTCTCCGACAGGCTGCTAGGACACGATAGAATCGCAGAGTGCCAACGCTAGGTGCTGCTAATAGTCTGCGCCCTATGCTGTCGCGCCGGGTCAGTGAGGATCGGTGGGCTGCGCCTATGAAGCCAGCACACCTTGCTGGCAACTCGATGGACAGCAGGACCGCCCGCAAACCATCGTATGAGTAGCTCAACCTCATCTGTATCTCAGGGTCACGCAGCCTCTTCTCACAAACTGCGTGGCCCTTTTCGTGCAAGCAGTTCCAGCACAGACAGGAAGTGCGAATAGACATGCACCCTATAGCTGTCAACCACGATCAATGCAAAGCACTGGGAAGACGCCTGGCAAAAGTCAGCGTGCGCTCCGACGAGTTCGTCGTCCGACCTACTAACCCAGAGGAGAAACGACGCGAGGCCAACCTCTGGTTCTACCTGATAGCCATCTGCCAGAGCACCCGAACTCTTCAAGGCACGCTTGACGGTAGGTGGTACCGGGGATGGGACTACATGCTCAGGGCCGCCCGACGCATGACAGTGCAGGACCCAGAGTACTTCAGCGCCCAGAACATGAGCCTGATAACACCCGCTGATGTCCGGAGTATGTTCTCGGATGACTTCTTGCCCGAGCACTCCACTATTGACCGAGTGGACGAGCGCGTGGCGCAGCTTCACGATTGCGCTCAGATACTTTCGCAGAGCTACGAGGGCGACATCTGCGTTCTGCATCAGCAGGCCGACGGACGTCTGCAGGGGGAAAGTGGGATCCTTCAGCGCCTCTCGGTCTTCAAAGCCTACAGCGATCCGGTGCAGAAGAAACCTTTCCTCTTTCTCATGTTCGCTGCCAAATCCGGCATATGGGAACTGACCGACCTGGACGCTCTCAAGGTTGCCATCGACTACCATATTATGCGCATCGCACTGCGTAGCGGCATGGTTCAAGTCCTCGAACCAGAGCTGGCTAAGGCCCTCAGAGCCAAGAGAGAAGTCAATGCCGAGACTGACAATCAGATCAGGAAGA
>JAKLPW010000100.1 GCA_022013675.1 Anaerolineae bacterium
ATCGATCACAGAACTTGCTCGGCAATGGGGATTGCCTCTTGACGAAATCAGCCAACTCGGTCAACGTCTCAAACGCTTTTATGATCGTTTTCGCTCGTGTACCCGCACCAAGACACGCGACACCACTGAGTATGGCCTTCAGTATGTGAGCGGCCTTCTACGAATGGAGAGCGGCAGGACCATGGCGAATATTGGTCGCAAGACAGACGTCTCTACACAGAATATGCACCACTTCATGAGCAACTCGCCTTGGTCAGGCCCGACACTGGTCACAGCGGTCCAAGACGACGTCAAACTGTATCCCGAATTCCAATCTGGTGCCATGCTGGTTCTCGACGAAAGCGCCGAGGAGAAGGCCGATGACCACAGTGCTGGCGCAGCCCGTCAACACAATGGGCGCTTGGGTAAAGTGGAAATGAGCCAGGTAGGCGTTTTTCTGTCCCTGGCAACCCCCCACGCCCACACGTGGATTGACGGCGAACTCTACATTCCCAGGCATTGGTTTGACGAAGCATACGCTGAACGGCGTGAGAAAGCAGGTATCCCCGAGAACCGCATCTTCCAGACCAAACCAGAGCTAGGCTGGCGGATGATCCAGCGCGTTGTCGCCAACCAAGTGCCCTTTGAAGCTGTCATCATGGATGACCTGTACGGGTGCAACGACGTGCTGCGAAAGCGTTTAGACCAAGCAGGCATCGAATACTACGGCGACATTCCGGCCAATACTACCGTTTATTTGGGCCAGCCTCAGATCATCTACCCCAAAACCAAGCGTGGCAAATGCTCAAAGCGGCCTCAGATCGTGGCGAAACAGCGGTATGAGGCTCGCCAACTGCTCCACCATCCTGAGTTGAAATGGACGACCATCACGTTGCGTCCTAATGAAAGAGGTATGCTGGTCGCTCAGTTTGGCCGTTGCCGTGTCTGGACTGTCCACGGCACGCACTGTCGTCAGGAATGGCTCCTCATCCGACGAGATGGGCAGCGGATCACCTACGTCCTGAGCAATGCGTCGGAGGAGACCTCCCTCGAAACAATGGCGTGGCGTAAATCGCATCGCTACTTCATCGAGCGGGACAACCAAGACGCCAAAAGCGAGATGGGCTGGGATGAGTTCCAAGCCATCAAGTACCAGGCCTGGGAGCATCAACTGGCGCTCACCATCCTCGCGAGTTGGTTCATCGCCGAGACGCGTCTGGATTGGATGGGGCGGTTTGAGCGTGATCCTGCTTTGCTTGAGCAGTACGAGGTCGACGTGTTGCCCATGTTATCCGTTAGTAACGTGCGTGAACTTCTGCGGGCCGCGATGCCTCTGCCCCAATTGTCGACACAAGAGGCTGCCGCCTTGGTTGTCGAGCACTTGGTTAATCGCACACGCTCCCGCGGGTCGCGCCTACGCAAACAGCGCGAGCGCGTGCCCGAAATGTGACATTGTCAAGCTACTCACGGTAGACTTCCGAAGTCTTATTCCACACCCTCATCCGGACCCCCGGTTGACAAACATCCGCCACTCAAGAACCTCAGATAAGGCTTTCTCAAGGTTCCAATCCGAACCGGCGTTTCTCAAATGGAGGAATGTGATGACACGTGACATCCTGTTCGAGTTCAGTCTTCCCTCGGGGCAAACCGTTCGTGTCGTACACGGAGACCTCACGGAAGAGCAGGTAGACGCCATCGTCAATGCCGCCAACGAGCATCTGGCCCACGGCGGAGGAGTGGCGGGCGCTATCGTACGCAAAGGGGGCCGGGTCATACAGGAAGAGAGTACCGCCTGGGTACGAGAACATGGCCCGGTGAGGACCGGGACGGCTGCCATGACCGGGGCCGGCAGGCTTTCTGCCAGCAAGGTCATTCACGCCGTAGGGCCTGTTTGGAGGAGTGGGGAATCAGGAGAAGAAGAGGATTTAGCCAGCGCTGTTCAGAGTGCCCTGACCCTTGCCAACGAGCATAAGCTCGTCAGCATCTCGTTCCCGGCCATTTCTTCTGGCATTTTTGGCTTCCCAAAGAAGCTCTGTGCCCAGGTGATTCTGGAGGCAGTAGGCGAGTTCTTCCAAAAGCACCCCGACGCCTCAGTCAAAGAGGTCAATCTGGTAAACATAGATCACCACACATCGAGCATCTTCAGTCAGGAGGCCCAGGCATACACTCCGGCCTGAAAGAGTCGACTGATCAGAGCCTCACTGGCCTGAAGGAAGGTGTTGCGAGAAAGACCTCGGAGGTCTGCGCCGCGATGCCCTGAATTGGATCCGTGCGTATTTATGCTGATTTGAGCCTATCGATATTTCGTTGAAGACCTCCGAGGTCTGGTCATGTGCCTTTTTCAACACCCTCTGAAGAGTCAGTGCTGGGAGGCTGTGCCAGCACTGCCTGTTCACGGCGGTGCGGTCGAACGCGGGGGTGTGGCGGGGTTGGCACCGTTTCCTCAGCGGAGCCGCACCGGCCTGAAGATCCGGTGCTGGGATTGGCGCGTTCGTGGTGACGTTCTAAACCGGTGGTGACCCAGCACTGCCTGTTCACGGCGGTGCGTCTCCTTTCCAGCCGTCAGCAACCGCACTCGATGCGCCAACACAAACCCGAGCCGAATCCACGTTGTCTATGCCGCGCATGCGCTCACGTGCTCTCGATGCGGTGCGAGCAACCCCACGCTACCTCTCGACTGTCGGCTCCGGAGGTGCCATTCCGGCCACGCTACTCTGCATCAACATGGCCTGCCGTGTCTTGGCGATGACGTAGAGGGAGTCATTCCCATCTTTCTGAGCTAACTGAGCGGTAATTTCAAGCTCCTCCAAGGCTCTTCGAGCGTCACCCCGAACTTCGTAGGCACCCGCCAGCACCAAATGAGCCTGGGCCAGATCAGGGTTGAGGGCCACGGCATCCTGCCCATCCGCCAGGGCTTTTTCCACATCGCCCAGTTGCCCGTAGCTGAATCCCCGCATGACGAGGAACTCTGCGCGATCCCCCACCAGACGCTCTGCTTCCGCGAAGGCTTCCTGCGCCTCACGGCTGCGCTCTTGCCACTCGTAAAGAATGCCCAGCCAGATGAGTATGTCCGGGTCACCTGGGTCGAGCGCCCTCGCCGCCTCGTACTCCGCCAGAGCAGCACTGATGTCTCCGCCCTCGACGTGCCGTTCAGCGAGGCTAAAATGCTCCATCTTGGCCGCGAGAATGGGATCGTAGGGCACAAATCTCCTGTAAGCGAACACGGCAATCGTCACCAGAGCAACTCCAATGGCCGCGACTCTCAGGTAGCGTTGCAGTCTCGCCCGCTGCCGCTTGCTGTGCACGAGATCCAGATACCACCACCAGTACCTTTCCGGCGGCGGGGGATCCTCTCGTTTGCGGGCACTCGCAAGCCCCCCCACAGCACGCAATTCCTTCAGAAGGAGACTGATCTTGCGTCTCAGGATATTCTGAATCCCCTCCAGGCGGGTCTCCTCGGAACGCACGTCCATGCCCCGGTCTCGCAATACTTCCAGGGCCTCCGTAACGCGATCCAGCGTACGCAGCAGATCCAGAGCCCCTGCCCCGAGGCCCTTTGAGTTAGCAACGGCCAGCTCGCAACTCCGAAGCATGCTTCGAAGCTCGGGACCTTCTATCGCTTCAGTCCCTTCTTTTGCAACGTAGTCACCCATGTATGCACTCCGCCTCCATAAAGCATGATCCCACCGGATCATTATAGCCGAATCTTCCCTCTTTGGGAAACTCGGCTTCCCTCCACTGTGGTCGTTCTCACGGGGGAGGGTTAGGGAGGGGGCCTGGAATCACAAAGGATTCGTGTAATTCGTCAATTCGTGTCACTTGTGATTGTGGTATCCACCACATATTCAGAGTTTGAGGAGTCCCACCATTGATCCTGCTTGGCATCCTTGACAGGGGTCATAATGCTGTCATCCTTGTCATCCTTGGCATCCTTCGTAGCACTAACGCCTCGGCATCATCGTAGCACTAACGCCTCGTGCTGTCTTACTGACAACCTTTGCGTGCACCCTCCCCCCAGGCCCATTTTACAGTGACGGGCGTGTAGTATATAATAAAGCAGTCGGCTCCTTCGGCAACTCCCTGGTGAACGTCCGGCACGCACTCGGATAGCGCAGACGCGCCTCATCTCTGCTCTTGTGCCTTCAACGGCAACAGTACTCCGGTTCGCCACCAACACAGTACGTTTATGTCGAGTTTTGCCGAGCAGCTACGCACAGCGTAGCCAACGGCGTCGCCAGCAGCGTCGCCAGCACAGGTCACACTTTGCATGGAGGAATCATGCCTCAAGAAGAGATCAAAGTCATCGTCAACCCTGTAGCAGGAAACGGCCAGGTAGGAAAGAACTGGCCCCGCATCGCCCAGATGCTCCAAGAGAGGCAGGTCCCTTTCTCCTACGACCTGACGGAGGGGATTGGCCACGCCATCCATCTCACTCGGAAGGCCATCGCGGATGGGTACCGTACGATTATCGCAAACGGCGGGGATGGCACTCTCAACGAAGTATTGAACGGGCTCGTAGTCAGTGGCGCTATAGATCCCGGCCTGACACTGGGAGTAATCCCGGGAGGGACGGCATCCGACTTCGTACGCACGCTGAGAATCCCTCATGGTGATGAAGCCTCCTGCGACCGCATCGCGGCAGGTCGTATCACACCGGTCGACATCGGGGAGATGACATACGGCCCAGGAGAGAAGCAAAACACTCGCTTTTTCCTGAACGTGGCCGGGGCAGGATTCGACGGTGAGGTCGCGGAGCGCGTTAACCAGAATTCCAAAGCCATGGGCGGCACCATCACCTACCTGACTTCACTGGTGGCCACTCTGCTAACCTACGACAACAAACACGTGGAAGTTACCCTGGATGACCGATCATTCAAGCAATACGTCAACTCCGTGATCATCTGCAATGGCCGTTACTTCGGAGGAGGAATGCACATTGGACCAGACGCACACCTGGATGATGGGATCTTCGATGTCGTCATCCTCGGGGACCTGGGAAAGATCGAGTTCCTTGCCAATGTACCGAGGGTCTACAAGGGGACACACATTTCCCACCCCAAAGTATCGTCTTTCAGGAGCATGGAAGTCCACGTGACCTCTGAGGAGCAAATGTTTATCCAGGCAGATGGTGAGTTGATAGGAGAGACACCCATCACCTTTAGAATGATTCCGAGAGGCCTGCGTTTCCTGGCCTAGCTCTTGCTCAGGAGGCAACTGAGACAATGCGAATCGCAATAACCGGCAGTAAGGGACAGCTAGGTACCGCCCTGCAGGCCATCCTCACGGAAGAGGACCTCCTGCTCATTGACCTGCCAGAAGACGACATCACTGATTACCGGCACATCCGGGATCGGATAGCAGAGTTCGCCCCCGATGTGGTGATCCACGGAGCAGCCTACACCAACGTGGACGGGTGTGAAGAGCAGCCTGAACTCGCCTACCTAGCCAACGCACTCGGGAGTCGCAACGTGGCCCTGGCATGCCAGGCCTGCAACGCAGCCATGGTATGCATAAGCACCGACTACGTGTTCGATGGCCTAAAAGGCGAGCCCTACTGGGAGTTCGACGACCCGCATCCTCTCAGCGTTTACGCGCAATCCAAGCTTGCCGGAGAGAGAATGGTCCAATCGCTCCTGCAGAGATACTACATCGTTCGCACCGCCTGGCTCTACAGCAAGAGTGGCAACAACTTCGTGAACACCGTCCTGAGGCTCGCGGATCAGCGAGACGAACTGCACATGGTCACTGATGAAGTTGGCTCACCCACCTACGCGCCCGATCTGGCAGAGGCTGTCGCCAAGTTGATTCATCATCAGGCCTACGGCATCTACCATTTCACCAACCAGGGTACTTGTTCCCGTTTCGAGTGGGCCCGGCGCGTTCTCGACCTGGCAGGCAAACCGGACTACCGGCTGCTCCCCAACACTAACTATAAACGCCTTGCCAAGGTCCCAGCGCAAGTGGAGATTCGGAACTTCTGCGGCGCTACCCTGGGAATCACGCTACGCCCCTGGAGCGAGGCCCTGGAGGACTTCTTCAAATGATCTCGGTAATCATTCCCAACTGGAATGGCACCACCCTTCTGCCAGGATGTCTAGACTCGCTTCGGACTCAAACGCATCCGGACTACGAAGTGATCCTGGTAGACAATGCCTCCACGGATGATTCCGTTGAGATGATACGGCGAGAGTACCCCGAGGTGAGAGTCCTGGAACTGGCCCGGAACCTGGGTCTTACGGGCGGCGTGAATGCTGGCATTGCTATCGCTCGGGGGGAAATCATCGCTTTGCTAAACAACGACGCCGAGGCCTCGCCAGCTTGGCTGACAGAGCTTGAGGCCGCTCTCGCACGGCATCCCGAGGCTGGCTCCGTGGCCTCTAAAATGTTGCTCTACGATCATCCCAAGACCATCAATTCCGCCGGAGACTTCTACCGAACCGACGGCATTCTGGGCAATCGAGGAGTGTGGCAGCAGGATGACGGAGAGTTCGACCAAGAGGATTTCGTTTTTGGAGGTTGTGGGGGAGCAGTCGCATACCGGCGCACGCTGTTGGAGCAGATTGGTCTCTTCGACGAGGACCTTTTCATGTATTGCGAGGACGTGGATCTCTCATGGCGCGCACAACTCGCAGGCTGGGGATGTGTCTACGCGCCCCTGGCAGTGGTCCATCACCGTCTCAGCGCTACCGGCGGCGGCGTTCTCGCCAGTTATTACAACGGACGGAATTGCATCTTCGTGATCGTGAAGAACTACCCCAGTTCACTTCTAAGGAAGCATTGGCTCTCCATCATTCACGCCCAACTCAAGATAGCAGAGAATACCTTGAGAGCTTTCCGTGGCAACTCTGCCCGAGCCCGGCTGCGAGGGCAACTGGCTGGTCTCTGTGGGATTCCCTTCCTGCTAGGCAAACGGGGTCGAACACAAAGCCTTCGCCGTGTCTCCGATGACCACTTGCTGTCCGTGCTCACGGAGATTGACTAGGGGCCATATTGCGTGTATCATACATCCTCAAATCGTCCCAGGGAGGTCTAGCTTATCAATACTACAGATGAGACACCCTACTTATCCATCGTCATCCCGGCCTACAACGAGGAGCGCCGCCTGCCGCACTATCTCGAGAGCATCACCGAGTATTTGAAGAGCCAAGGATACCCAGCGGAGATACTGGTCGTTGATGATGGGAGCGAAGATGACACCATCGCCGCGGCGACGTCATTTGCATTGGAGTTCGCAGGCCTACGCATCATACGCAATGAGCACAAGGGCAAGGCCGTCGCTGTCACCACGGGCATGCTTCAAGCCAAAGGTCGATACGTTCTTTTTTGTGACGCCGATGGGGCCACACCCATGGAAGAATTCGACAAGCTCCTTCCTCACCTGGAGGCCGGTTACCAGGTCGTGATCGGCTCGCGGGAGGGCCAGGAAGCCCAGAGATTCGACGAGCCTTGGCATCGCCACATCATGGGTAGAGTTTTCAACTTCATTGCTCGGTTGCTGGCCGTTCGTGGCATACAGGATACTCAGTGCGGATTCAAGGCATTTCACCGTGACGCGGCGCGTGACATCTTCCTCGGACTCAAGCTGTATGAGGCCAACGGCAAGCCCGTTGAGGGCGCCATGGTCACCGGGTTCGACGTAGAGGTGTTATTCTTGGCTCAGAAACGGGGCTACGCCATCCGGGAGGTACCTGTACACTGGTACTACTCTGACGAGAGTAAAGTGAATCCCTTGAGAGACTCCTTCAGAAACCTATCTGACGTCCTGCGAGTCAGGGTGAACGACTGGCGGGGAAAGTACCGTCAGGCATCGGCAGCCAAGGGCAACATGCGTGGTTTCCACGCAGAGAACACAACGAGTGATTCCCCAGACCATACCTAACCCAGCACATTTGCGGAGGTACCTACCATGAACGAAAGAATACTGGTCTGTGTTGCCTGGCCCTATGCCAACGGAGATCTTCACCTGGGCCATCTCGCCGGCGCGTATCTTCCCGCCGATATTTTCGCGCGCTATCAACGCCTTCGGGGCAATGAGGTCCTGATGGTATCCGGTAGCGATACGCATGGAACTCCGATCACCCTGACTGCCGAGCAAGAAGGAGTATCGCCCACCGAGATCATTGAGCGGTATCACGCGCATTTTTTGGAGTCCCTCACTGGATTCGGCATCACCTTCGATCTGTTCACCCATACAGATACCGAGAATCACTGGGAAGTCACCCAGGATATCTTCCGACGACTGTTGCAGAATGGATACATCTATCGTGAGAGCACGCAAGCTCTCTACTGTAGCCACTGCAGCCGCTTCCTGCCCGATCGTTATGTCGAGGGCACTTGTCCCTTCTGCGGCTACGACAGGTCACGTGGGGATCAATGTGACAAATGCGGAAAACCCATAAACGCCCTGGAGCTGATCGAGCCTAGCTGTCGCTTCTGCGAACACACGCCGGAAGTGCGCGAGACAGAGCATTTCTTCCTCGATCTGGCGCATTTCAACCAGTCGCTCTTGGACTGGCTGAACACGAAGGACTACTGGAGACCCAATGTCCTGAATTTCAGCCTTAACTTTGTCAGCGACGGACTTCGAGGGCGAGCTATCAGTAGAGACATAGACTGGGGCATCCCGCTGCCGGTGGCGGGCTACGAGGACAAGCGCATATACGTCTGGTTCGACGCTGTGATCGGATACCTGGCCGCAACCAAGGAGTGGGCCAATATAACCGGGCAGCCTAAAGCGTGGCATGCGTGGTGGGACACAGATGCTTCCTGCCGAGCTTACTATTTCATCGGCAAGGATAATATCTTCTTCCACACGATAAGCTGGCCGGCAACACTTATGGGGCACGGGGAGCTTATGCTTCCCTACGACGTGCCTGCCAATGAGTTCCTTACGCTTGAGGGCCAGAAGCTATCAACCAGCCGGAACTGGGCCGTTTGGCTGCCCGATTACCTGGAGCGATACGATCCCGACGCCCTGCGCTACATGCTCTCCATACATATGCCCGAGACGAGTGATATTGATTTCACCTGGAGTGAGTTCCTGCGGCGCAACAACGATGAGTTGGTTGCCACCTACGGCAATCTGGCCCATCGAGTCTTGACCTTCGCGTATCGGAAGTTCGATCAGCGCGTGCCGGAGCCTGGTCCCCTCGCCCAAACCGACCAGGAAATCCTTGCGATAGCAGAGGCGACCTTTGATCCCGTGGCCGACCTTCTGAACGGCTGCAAGTTCAAGGCCGCCATCTCACGGGTAATGGCCCTGGCCCATGAGGCCAATCGCTACCTGGACAACGCCGCCCCCTGGCTTCACATTCGCGAGAACCCCGAAAAAGCAGCCACCGCAACGTACGTGGCGCTTCGGGTCATAGACTCCCTGAAGATCCTCCTGTATCCCTTCTTGCCCTTCTCGTCGCAAAAGTTGCACACCACGATGGGATACGAGGGAAACCTACTGGGCGATCAATATGTGGAATCCTTTGATGAGGCTACCCGTTCGCACACCGCCCTACGCTACCGCAGCTATCTCACAGGGGATATGTGGACTCCTAGCAACCTGCAACCAGGCCAAAGACTGAATGAGCCAAAAGCTCTGTTCAAGAAACTGGACGCAGAGATCGTTGAAGAGGAAGTTGCGCGGATGAGATCTCAAGGTGTTACCCAGGCATAACCTTGGACTCGGTCAGAAGACCTTCGCCCAACGAGCGACCTTCGCCCAACAGTAGCAGTTCTATGTTCCGCGAAGGTCTCCCGACCGAGCGGCTGGAGGGTTCGGTCAGGAGACCCTCACCCAACAACCGGTAGACTATCGCCCAACAGTAGCAGTTCGGCAAGGTCTCCTGACCGTCGCCGCGAAGGCGCTCGGTCAGGAGACCCTCACCCAACGACTCGTGCATTCTATGTACTCCGTGTCCTCCGTGGTGGAACACTCCTCTACCACGGAAGACATGAGAATAAGGATAGACGTCCTTGAGAGACAAGACCCTATCCAGAGCAATACTACTTATCATCCTACTGGCGTACATCGCCCTAGGGTTCGCTTATGCGAAGATGACGCCGCTGTGGCAGGTACCGGACGAGCCTGCTCACTTCAACTACGTAGTGTACGTCGCGGAAGAGAACGGGCTTCCCGTACTCCAGACAGGAGACTATCCGCAAGCCTACCTGGAAGAAATCAAGGCCAGGCACTTCCCCGCCGACATGTCCATTGTCCCCATACGTTACGAATCGCATCAACCCCCGCTCTACTATCTGACCGCCAGCGTGCTGTACCGAGTTCTCAGCGGTCTGACACTTCTAACACAGGTCCTGGGACTGCGTTTGCTGTCGGTGTTCTTCGGCGTGGCTATTTTACTAATGGCGTATCTCACGGTGCGCGAGATATTCCCCAACGACCCGTACCTGGTACTGGGCACCACGGCCTTCATCGCGTTTGTCCCTATGCACATCGCCATGACGGCCGGAATCAACAATGATGCCCTCGCTGAGCTCATCCTGGCGTGCACCCTGTGGCAACTAGTGCGCCTCTTGAACACCGATTTCGATTCCAAGCGTAGCATTCTGCTGGGCATAACCATAGGCCTGGGATTGCTGACCAAGACCACCACCTACGTTTCCGTGCCACTGGCCATCATCGCGGTGCTCTCGATGGCATACAAAGACAGGGGATCATCAAGCCAGGTATCCTGGAAGAGAATTGGTGTTCGATCCGCTCTCATCCTTGGCCCTGTCCTGTTGGTAGCACTCCCATGGCTCTTGCGAAACGTGGCAATCTACGGGCCTACTGACCCCTTGGGGTGGCAACGACACGATGAAGTAGTTGCCGGACAGTTGACGACGACCGATTTTCTATCGCAGGTCGGCCTCCTGCAATATCTGCGGGCTTTCGTGCACACTACCTTTCAAAGTTTCTGGGCCCAATTCGGTTGGATGGGCGTACTGGTTGACCAAAGGATCTATCTCACGCTAGCCCTGCTCTGCATTTACGTCACGCTGGGGCTGGCACTTTTCGTTGTCCGCCAGAGACAAGCTGCCCATCACTTCACCCGCTTTCAAGAACAGGCGTTGGTACTGCTGGCAGTTTCCGCCTTCCTTACACTCTGCACCTACCTCTGGTACAACACCAAGTTCGTGCAGCACCAGGGTCGCTATCTCTTCCCCGCCATGATTCCCATTGGCCTCTTTTTCACTCTCGGTCTGAGGGAACTCCTGACAGATCACTGGGCACGCGCGCTGGTCCCCATATCGGCGTTAGGAGCAAGCACGGCAGTGCTGCTATACTTCTCATGTCCTCAGTTTGGTAGGCTGCCCACAGCTCTGGGGATTATCATCTTTGTATACTACGTTGCAAGGCGGTTCCTGCCGAAATGGATTGCCGTGATAGTCCCCCCCTTAGTGCATGCCAGCCTGTTCGGACTCGCGATTGTCTGCCTATGGGGCTTCATCATTCCCTACTTCCGATAGACGAACATCGCACCCGCCAGACTTCGGAAGTCCTCAACGAGACACCAACCGTCTACAATCTGGCCAGAAGCACGCAGAATCTGGCAAGCCGTCTGCAGTTGATGGACTTCCGAAGTCATCTTTCAGCATCTTGCGGCCGCTCATTGACATACCGTACAAAGTCCGCTAGAATGGGAGCAATCGTAGACGACTGAAGTATCTGACGACAAGGGCTGTGGTCAGACCGTCGTTGAGCATACCACCGGCTCGGCTCTTTTCCGCATAGTAACCCGATCCCCAACTCAACTCGCCATAGACAGGAGCAGGAACATGGGATTTTTCAAGAAACTGGCCAGTGTGCTGTCCCCCAAGGGCGACAATGCCGACCCGTACGGCATCCACTTCTACGTTCAGTGTGATCGGTGCGGGGCAGTGGTCGATGCGCGCGCGGATAGACGCAACGACCTCAGCCGCCAATACGAAGGTGAGTGCGCTTTCGTGTGGAGGAAAGGAATCATGGACGCCCGCTGCTTCCAGCTCATGCGGGCGGAAGTCCACTTCGATGAGCGCTACAACATCCTGTCCCAGGAGCTCACCGGGGGGCGCTTCATCACAAAAGAAGAGTACGAGCAATCGAAAGCACCACAAACCTAGGGAAGGTTCAAAGCTCGCGACGCCCTACGTCCACAATCGAAGAAGCCCCCCTCGTAGAAACGGGAGGCTTCTCTGACTCCTACTCGTAGCTAATTTTATCAAACTTAAACCAGGGGAGGGCATTGACGCAAGACTTCGGAAGTCTAGCGAGTTAGTTTCCCCCACGAAGGCGCAATACTGATCTACCCTTCGCTCTCAGCCTCGTGTGTTAGGATAATCGCCTGAGCGATCTCCTTCATCGCCTTGCGCATGTTCATGCTCATCTTCTGAATGCGTCGGAACGCATCCGCCTCGGTCAGTCCTTGAGTGTCCATCAAGATACCCTTGGCACGATCAACCAGTTTGCGGGACTCCAGCGCGTCTTTCAGGTTGTCGACCTCTTTCTCCATCGTGCGAAACTCCTCGAAGCGAGCCAGAGCAACTTCGATAGCTGGCGCCAGATCGGACTCCCTGAATGGTTTGACGATATAGCCCACGACACCGGCCTCTTTCGCACGTTCTACCAGATGGCGCTGACTGAAAGCGGTGAGCAGCAGTACGGGAGCGATACGCTCTTCCGTAAGTATCTTGGCAGCCTCGATACCATCCAGATCTGGCATGCGTACGTCCATGATCACGATGTCGGGACGCAACTCTCTCCCTAGGTTCACCGCGCTCCGCCCATCGCCCGCTTCTCCCACAACGAGATAGCCGAGATCATCCAGTATTTCCCTCAAATCCATCCGAATGATAGACTCGTCGTCAGCTATTACTACTCTTTTTCGCTCCAATGTTCTCCACCTCCCTAAGTAGATTTCGGAAAGATCGCGACAGCCTCAACTCCTTCATTTCCTCGAAGTTCAAAAGTGCCCCGAAGGTCATCCTGCACGAGAGCCTGTACGATGCGCAAGCCTAAGCTACCATCACGCATCAAATCGAACCCCTCGGGGAGCCCTTCACCGTCATCCCTCACCGAT
Source organism: Anaerolineae bacterium (assembly GCA_022013675.1). Classification (GTDB taxonomy): domain Bacteria; phylum Chloroflexota; class Anaerolineae; order JAKLPW01; family JAKLPW01; genus JAKLPW01. Next base: position 13,029 of record JAKLPW010000100.1, read on the forward strand.
ACCGATATCCGCTCCCCGTCATCGCCCAGCGAGACAGAGATACGTCCCGCAGCCTTGTGCTCAAAGGCGTGTTCCAGAGCATTCTGCACCAGTTCGTTAATCGCCAGAGCGCAAATTGTCGCCTGATGAGCAGGAAGATAGACGCTCGGGCCAGTAACCTTCAGACTGATGCGCTTGCTCGGGTCCATGATGCCCTGAGCTATCTGGCTAACGATTCGTTGAGTCACCTCTCGAATATTGATATTGTGTGTCTCGTTCTGCGAAAGAAACTCGTGCACAACAGCCACACTCAAGATACGATTGATGCTCTCTTCCAGAATCAGCTTGCCCTCGGCTTCTCGCACTCGCCGCGCTTGCATACGGAGAAGAGAAGCAATCACCTGGAGGTTGTTCTTCACCCGATGGTGAATCTCCTGGATCATCGTCGCCTTGACCCGAAGTTCCTGCTCAGTGCGCCGCGCCTCAGTAGCATCGTGGATTGCCACCAAGACACCCACCACGTGAGACTCTCCCCCTGATGCACGAGTAAGCCTCTGCCATAACCCCGGCCATCCACGATCGCTAGTCGAACGAATCGGTATTGCCTTCTGGATCCAGGTCAATCCACGTCGATCAGTTTCGCGCTCCAAGCACCGGCCAGTCCGCATCGTCTCTTCCACCAGATCAACATCAGCCGGATCGAGGACTGATACCTTGTGTTCGATCAGGCTATCCAGGTACCCCAATCGACGATAGAGACTGGTCGCGATGCCACTGGTATACTGAATACGGCGCGACGAATCCACAAAGATGACACCGTCATGCTCTCCAAAAGGGGTAAGACACTCCGTATCCTCAAGTTCCCCACGCAGAGCCATCTGCTGGAGCTGACGAATGGCCCATCGAAATGCACTGTTGCGTCTGCGATGACGCTCGTAGGCCAACAGGCCGGATTCGATAGCCAACACGCCAATAACTTGGGAGGGTTCTCGTCGAACAGGTAACAGATCCCTCATCACCACGATCTGGCCAGCCATCCCGCGCAAGCTATGGCGCTCCGCACCTGCCATTGCGCGGAATATCCACGGGGCGTCATTCTGACTGAACCGTTGCTCCCTCAACGATTCGGCGTACAGGGGTTGAATGGAATGAGGCCTAGCGTGAGCAACTATCTTCACCTGCTGACGAGAGGCAGGACAACACAAAAGCACATCTGCCCGACTGAGGTCAGCTATGATTGGCAGATCAGTCGCTATCTTCCCAATAAAAGTGAGGTCGTCTTCTGCCAACCTCACTCCGCGGTAGACCACCTCATCCATCGCTTCTTCCATATTCGCGGCAGTACCGAACTTCGCCAGCGTAGCATCTGCAAGATTATAGCACAAGAGACCAAAAAAGGCGAAAGCTAGCACCGGCGACAATCGGTTTTCCATAACCGGTAAAATGTGGTATACTTGAGTCATGGAAGAGAGTACAGTTCCTGGGGTCATCGAAACCCTCAGTGAGGGTTTCGCCACGGTATCCAGAAAGCTCTGGCTAGTCATCATTCCGGTCGTGCTGGACTTATGCTATTGGCTGGGGCCCCGTTTCTCAATTGCCCCACTGATGCATGATCTCTCGACTCTTTTGATAGTCCCAGCGGGATCACCTTCCGAGTACGTTGAGGCAATCAATAGTCTGCGAACACTCATCCAGCAGAGTAGCAACTCACTCAACCTTCTAGGCACACTATCGTCCAGGCTGCTGGGGATACCCAGCTTGATCGGACTGGAGCGACTGGCCTCAGAGATAATTGGGGTTCCTTCTGTGATAGAGATTCACAGCTACCAAGCGCTGGCCGGGCTGCTATTTCTTCTCGAACTGGCAGGATTACTGATCGGCTGTATCTACTTGATGCTTATAGCACAACAGATCCGCGATGAACGTCTAGACATTGAGTATCTGTTTCGACACATCTGGATATGCTGGTTTCGCCTTTCCGCACTCATGCTGCTGGTATTTATTATTTCGTTCATGGCAGCTCTGCCACTCTCAATCATCCTAACCATTACGGCGCTACTCAGTCAGAGCATAGCATCACTCTTGATGGGCCTGTTCTGGGCCATCCTGTTTTGGGTCGGTCTCTACTTTTTCTTCGTACCAAAGGCCATCCTGTTCAGCGAGGCGGGCATCTGGGAGTCACTATGGCTCAGCTTCCAACTTGTACGACTTAACTTCTGGTCCACCCTTGGTCTGGTCATCATGACTTATGTCATCGGCGCAGGACTTTCCCTGATCTTTGAATCGCTCGCGGGTAATCCCTGGCTGGACCTGGTCAGCATCATCGGTAATGCATTCATAGGCACAGGCTTGGCGACAGCGGCCTTCATTTTCTATCGAGATAGATACATGGTCCGGCTTGAGAGCCTGGAACAGACAAGGAGTATGAAACAAGGATGAGCACGAATCACCGTTCGGAGTATGAGGCTTCTGACATACAGGTCTTGGAGGGGCTGGAGGCAGTACGACGGCGTCCAGGTATGTACGTCGGGAGCACAGATATTCGGGGCCTTCATCATCTTGTCTATGAAGTAGTAGATAATTCGATCGACGAGGCCATGGCTGGGGAATGTGACCACATTGAGGTAACCATCAATGCGGACCTCTCAGTGACTGTTATTGACAACGGGAGGGGTATCCCCGTGGGCATCCAGCCGGATGTGCAGAAGTCAGCTCTAGAGGTGGTCCACACTGTGCTTCATGCGGGAGGGAAATTCGGCAGTGGCAGTTACAAGGTCGCCAGTGGGCTGCACGGTGTCGGGGTCTCCGCCGTGAACGCGCTCTCCGAATTTCTGGAAGTAGAAGTTCGAAGGGAAGGCAAGATCCATCGCCAAAGGTACCAGAGAGGCGATCCCGTGACACCGGTGGAGGTGATTGGTAAATCCAAGGAAACGGGCACCAAGACGACCTTCCTTGCCGACGTAACCATCTTCAAGGAGATAGACTTCAAGTTCCAGACCCTCGCTCAGCGCTTCAGGGAAATGGCCTTCCTTACCAAGGGTCTGACGATCCACTTCGTTGACTTGAGAAATGGTGGCCTCGATGAGCTGACTTTCTATTTTGAGGGTGGAGTCACCTCATTCGTATGCTACCTTAATCGCAACCGCAACGTCCTTCACCCTCCTTTTCATGTTGAGAGACAAATGGACGATACGATGGTGGAAGTAGCTGCCCAGTATACGGACGGATACTCCGAATCAGTCTATGCCTTCGCAAATAACATCAACACCATTGACGGAGGCACGCATTTGACCGGGTTCCGCTCTGCGATGACACGCTGCCTCAACGATTACGCCCGCAAGAGCGGCCTGCTGAAAGACGCGGACCCTAACTTCAGCGGCGATGACGTCCGAGAGGGCTTGACTGCCATCGTAAGCGTAAAGATGACCGATCCGCAGTTCGAGAGCCAGACGAAATCAAAACTGGGAAACGCGGAGGTAGCCGGGCAGGTAACGTCAGTCGTAGGAGAAGCCTTCTCAGCTTGGCTGGCAGAGAACACTCGGGAAGCCAAAAACATCATAGAGAAAGCTCTCACCGCTTCACGTGCGCGAGCGGCCGCTCGCCAGGCACGTGACCTGGTTATTCGCAAGAGCGCCCTGGAGAGTATGAGCCTCCCGGGTAAACTGGCCGATTGCTCACAGCGGGATCCCACCACAACAGAGTTGTACATCGTCGAGGGTGACTCGGCCGGCGGGTCCGCAAAACAAGGACGCGATCGCCGCTTCCAGGCCATCCTGCCCCTCCGAGGCAAGATCCTCAACGTGGAGAAATCACGCCTGAACAGGATACTGGGCAGCACGGAAATCCGAGCGTTGATAACCGCTCTGGGCACTGGCATCGGAGAGCAATTCAGCGTTGAAAACCTGCGCTATGGCCGGGTGATC